>JBBITV010000340.1:0-2388 GCA_037440585.1 Chloroflexota bacterium | reverse complement strand
GGCCGAGCTCGTGGGTGGCGACGTTCTGCACGTCCATCTTGCCTGAGGTGCCATCCGTGCCCCAGGTATAGCTGGCGTCGTTGAAATCTATGTCAAATTCGATAATGGTGTGCGGATCGCTCGTATACCACCAACTGTGGTTGATCGCCACAGCCCCATTGTTGCTCTGATTGAAGAAAATGGTATTCTCGCCGTCCGGCTGGCTACCCAGGCTGGTGACCGTGCTGGTCCCACCATAGCGGAACTGGAAGTCTGCGCCGGTGACGTTGCTCCAGGTATCCGCGGCCGCCTGGATCGCAGCCAGGGCGGAACCTGAGCTGAGGTCCGGGGAATTGGGGTTGATCTTGTAGACCTCCGACATTGGCTGAGGATAACTGCCCGCCGGCCACTTACCGCCTCCGTACGAATAGGTCACCGTGAAATACACGCCATTGCTCGTCCCGGCTGAGGTCTGGACAACGACGTTGTTGCTACTGACGCGGCCCGGCACCCGGGCGACGATAGTCGTATCGCTCCAGGATTCCACACACGCATTGTACGTCGTTGACCCATCACGCCGGAAAATGACCTGGCTCGTTCCTTGCGAGCCACCAAAGTTGGAGCCCTGAATCGTGACACGGGTGCTATCGGCCGCGCAGCCTGATCCGCCCAGTTGATTAGCCTTCGCCGGGCCGGAGGTCGGAGAGATAGAGTCGATGACTGGACTCGCCGCCAGGCCCTCGGGCGCCGGTCCGGCGATCATCCCCGGCCCGGGATCGGGCAGACCCTCCTGGATGCGCTGGATGCGTCCGATCAAGTCCTCCAGGGGCGTGCCGGTTTCAACGACCATACCATCTCGAACCGTGAACTTGCCCTGGTGCCAACCGACGACCCGAAAATCCTCGTCTTGCAAAAACAGGACCACTTCCTGGCCCAGTTCAAACACCGGCACGTCGGATACTGTCTCGCCCAGACCGTCCACTTCCCCTCCCGGCACCGGGATGACTATCGCCGCTGCACCGGGACCACCTTTGATGTAGCGTTTGGCTGCCACGGTGACGTCGGTCACGATGCCGGTATGGCCCGGCTTCCAGCGGCTTTGCAGACTGACTACCGTGCCGGTCAGGATAGTCGTGGCCCGTGCAGTCAGTTCCTCCAGAGTCAAGTATTCGACGATAGCCTGGGCTGGCCGGGAGGCGGGACCCACCAGCAGCCCGGCTAGCATAAGCAGTGCCGGAAGGATTCTGTAGAGTCTCTTCTTCATCTTGACCCCCTGCACGCATTGTACCATCCTGTTATTTGTTTGTGAAGGGATCGGAAGGTGAAAATGCGGGAAAGGTTTGAGGTGCGGCCAAAATTTCACGCAACGTTCACGTTGAGTGGTCAATGGCCAGCTATCAGCCGTCAAATGACGGCTGATAGTTGATGATCTTAACCCGGCCGCACGAAGCGGTAGCCCAGGCCGCGCTCGGTCAGGATATACTCAGGCTCGCTTGGGTTGCGCTCAATTTTTCGGCGCAGTCGCCAGATATAGAATTTGACCGAACTAAGCTCGTCGGCGTATTGTGGCCCCCAGACTGCGCTGCGAATCTGCTCCGCTGTGACCACGCAGCCGACATTCTCAGCCAGGTAGATAAGGAGGCGCATCTCGATAGCTGTCATATCCAGGGGCTGACCATCCAGCAGCACCTCCTGGCGCACAGCATCGATCACCAAACGGTTATCGGAGAAAAGGATGGACGACTGGGTGACACTCCGTGGCCTTGCCCGGCGCAGCACGGCCTCCACTCGCGCTTCTAATTCCTTGAGGTCGAAGGGCTTCGTCACGTAGTCATCGGCGCCAAGCTTCAACCCGGTTACCCGGTCAACCGTCTGGGTGCGGGCGGTCAGCATTATGATTGGTACGTCCCACAATTCGCGGATACGCCGGCACACCTGCCAGCCATCCATCTTGGGCAGCATCAAATCCAGGATGACCAGGTCCGGCTGGGTGTTATAGAAAGCCTGCAGCCCCCTCAGGCCGTCTGGCGCAGTCGTCACCGAGTAGCCGGCCGCGGTCAGGCCGACCGCTAGACCCTGTAATAGAATAGGATCATCGTCGATCACCAACAGCTTAGCTTTCGGGTTTGCCATTCTCACTTTCCTCCGGTAGTGGCAATTCCACGGTGAACTGGCTGCCTTGGCCCAGTTCACTCTCGACCCGGATCACACCACCATGTGCCTCCACTGCCTCTTTGGCGAGCACTAAGCCTAGCCCAGTACCCTGAATCCCTGAATCTGTGGATGATTGCACCCGGTAGAACTTCTCAAAGATGTGCGGGAGTGCATCTTTCGGAATGCCGATTCCCTGATCGATTACCCTGAGGCTGAGCTTTCCGTTGCTTTTCTGGGCGATAATGTCAATCCGGC
>JBBITV010000339.1:0-4691 GCA_037440585.1 Chloroflexota bacterium | reverse complement strand
GCCCGGCATGAGCGGTCAAAGGAGCGGCCGGTGGATTCCAGGGAGCAACCTGGGTAGTAGCTGATCTTCATTAAATTCGCCCCACCTATGTTGTTCTAGCCGACGTACGTTGGCGAAGATGCGTGCGACGTCCGCCTGGCCGGGCGCTTTGCGTGGCAGGGCATCACCGGGTTTGATGATCCCCTGCCGGAACATCGCCAGCCCTACCCTTACATCCTGGAGCGGCTTGCCGCTCCGCAGGTTATTGACCAGGACGGCCCGGATCTCAGTCACGCGCCCATTGTCCCGCACCAACTTCAGGAAGATCGCATCCCAACGCTGGATGTCGCGCACTGCCGGGGCGATGCCCTCAGCCTCGGCGAGCTCGACCAGCGCTGTCGCCACCTGGGAGAAATCGATGTCCACCGGGCAGCGCGAGGCGCAGATAGCGCATCCGACGCAATACCAGATCAACTCACTCGATAGTGCCTGGTCCTTAAGCCCGGCCAGAACAAGGGCGATGGTCCGGCGCGGCCCGCCGTCCACGGCGAAGGCCACCGGGCAACCACCGCTGCACTTGCCACATTGCAGGCACTTCAGCAGGTTCTGCCCGCTGGCGGTGATGATCTCCTCGGCAAAGGCTTTCTCACTCGGGCTCCCGGTCAATTGGATCAGCACCTTAATTGCTCCCTCTCGCACCACGACATGCGTTGAACGTTGAACGTTGAACGTTCCAACGTTCAACGTTCGGTAGCCCGGTCAGCACCCGCTCCGCCTCGCGCCGCTGGATCCACTGTACCAGCCGATGGGTCAGGCCGAAGGTAAGGGCGCCCGTGGGGCATTTGAGGACGCAGGCGGGTAGGAGCCCTTTGTCGAGGCGGGCCATGCAACTGTCGCACTTAGCAATTTTGCCGGTCAGCGTGTTAAGCTGTGGGCTTTCCTCCCGAAGAGCAGCAGACCTGAATGGCCAAATCCCAAATCCAAAATCCCAAATTGGTCAGCGGCTTTTGGGATTTGGGATTTGGGATTTGGGATTTGGGCCTTGGGATTTGGGATTTGGGCCTTGGTTGTTTCCGTGAGCCAGGCGCCGAAAGCCCGTGGGTCGGCACGGCCCTCTGCCGTGCGCCACGGGAAACGCGCGCTCCAACCCAGACGGTCCGCCAGGCCGGTCCAGAAGTCGAGCCCGGAGCGGCTTTCCTCCAGCGGCTCCACGGCGGCCTGGTGCCATTGGATGCGTCGATCATGGCTGAAGAGGACGCCGTCCGTTTCCATCCAACTCGCGGCCGGGAAGACAGCATGAGCTTGCCGGTAGGTGGCGTCCGGGTAGGAGCCAAATTGGACCACTAGCTCCAGGGTCCGGACTAATTCAGGAGGGAGGCGCGGTATGAAGTCACCATTGCCCACGACTGCGCAGGTATTGGTCATTGGGATTTGGTCATTTCCGAGTAGCCGGGCAAAGCGTCGCGCACCGGCGGTGAGGCCGGTGTCCAGGGATTGGCTCACAGCCACCAGCACTGATTGCGGACCGTGCCTGTCCACCACAGCCTTGAGCCGCTCCGCCACGAAGCCGAGAGCTTCATCCCAGGTCGCTGGGTAGAGCATCCCATCCCGGCCGCGCAAGGCCGGCCGGCGCAAGCGTTGCGGGTGGGCCAGGTGCTGAACGGAGGCTGAGCCCCGGGCGCACACTGCTCCACGACTCACCGGATGCTCCGGCGCGCCCTGCAGATCGACCACCTGCCCGTCCTTGACGAACAGGCTCAGCCCGCAGCCCGTAGGGCACTCACCACAGGTTGTTTGGACAACTCGGTCGTATGCTCGCCGAGATAGTGCTATCTGCAAAGCCATACTCCCGTGTTACGTGAAATGTGAAACGTGAGCGTTTTCACGTTTCACGTCTCACGTATTCACCGCTCGCCCGCAACGCCGCCTGATACACCGCCGAAATCGGCATACCCCGTTCAGCCGCCACCCGCCGGCAGGACTCGTACTCCGGAGCGGCGCTCACCGCCTGGCCGTCCAGGAGTTTCACCTTGACGGCGATCTCCCCGTGCTCCGTATGCACCATGCGCACCTCCCGCCCGGCTTCGTGGCGTCGCAACTGTTGCACCCGCAGCCCCAGCGTGGTCGTCTCGTGCAGGATCAAGTTGGCCAGGACGTCCTCTTGGTCGGCACGGGCGATGACGCTCAACATGGTCGCCGGGCGGTTCTTCTTCATGAAGATCGGGGTGAAGTACACGTCCAGGGCGCCCGCGGCGAAAAGGCGCTCCATAACATAGCCGAAGACCTCGGGGTTCATGTCGTCGATGTTGGTCTCCAGGAGAACATGCTCTGCCTGGTGGGCCGGCAGCGGCTTGCCCAGCCAGAGGCGCAGGACGTTGGGCCACGGCAGGTCTCGCCCGCCCGCCCCGTAACCGATGCGCCAGAGGGTCATCGGCGGCTGCTGGAACGTGGCGAGGGTGGTAAGGATGGCTGCGCCGGTGGGCGTGACCAGCTCGAAGCCATCACCCCACCCCCGGGTCGGGGCGCCTGCCTGGGCCAGGAGTTCCAGGGTTGCCGGGGCCGGCAGCGGTAACGGGCCATGCTGTGAGCTGGTGGTGCCGCTACCGAGGGGCAGTGGCGAAGCGTACACCCGTTCGATGCCCAGGAGTTCCAGCCCAACCGCCGCCCCGACGATATCGACGATGGCGTCCACCGCGCCGACCTCGTGGAAGTGGACCCGTTCGACAGGGATACCGTGGACCTTTGCCTCAGCCGCCGCCAGGCGCCGGAAGATGGCGATGCTACGCTCTTTCGCCATCGGCGAGACCCCACCCGTTTCGATCAGGTTGACGATGTCGGAGAGGTGGCGGGTGGGTGAGGGGCCACGGGTATGGACATGGACGTGGGTGGCGCGCACGGGACCACGGCGGGTGACCTGGGCCTCGATACTCCACTCCCCAGCCAACAGCGCGAGCTGGGCCAACTCGGCGCGCAGTGTCTCCACGGACACACCCGCATCCACCAGGGCGCTCAGGATCATGTCGCCGCTGGCGCCGGAGAAACAGTCAAAATAGGCGATCACCGGACCACTCCCTCGTTCATACTCCCCGTCCGATAGCCGCCCAGGTCAACCGTAACGTACTTAATTCAGATTGATGACGACACCCATTTCTTTCCCTTTCTCATGCGGCCAAAGCCCCATGGCGCTAACTTTCTGTTCGGAGTCGAGGCTTTAGCCGGCCGAGCGCTAGGCTAGAAGCCATGCGCTGAGAGAGCAAAGCCCTGCGGGCTCACCTCTAGCCCCGAAGGGGCTTCGCTCTTTCAGCCCATGGCTTCCAGCCTGGGGTTTTCTTCATCCATGCTTCCGGATCGATAACCTGCCAGGTCAAGGGTCACATACGTGAAACCCAGCTCGCGCAGGCGGGTCAGCACCGCCTGGCGGTGGCTCAGGATCTTCTGAAACTCATCGGGCGGAACCTCGATCCGGGCCAGCGAACCATGGTGGCGCACCCGGGTTACGTTCAGCCCCAGGTTCCACAGGAACTCTTCCGCCTGCCCAACCTGTGTCAACCCGGCGACGGTGAGTGGAGTGTAGTATGGAAACCGGGTCGCCAGGCAAGGCGTGGAAGGCTTATTCCAGTTGGGCAGGCCCAACGCCCGGGCCAATTCGCGGATATCGGCTTTGCGCAGGCCGGCCTCGCGCAGGGGACTGCGAATGCCCAGTTCGGCCAGGGCACGCATTCCCGGCCGATAGTCGCTGGCGTCGTCGGCATTCGTCCCGTCCACGACCCAGGCCAGGCCTTCCTGCGCGGCGATCTCGCGTAGGGCGGCAAAGCGCGCCCGCTTGCAATGATAGCAGCGATCGGGCGGATTGGCAACGAAGGTCGGGTTGCTCAGGTCGTCGGTCTCGACGATGCGGTGCGGCACGCCGATGCCACGGGCCAGGGTGGCGGCGCGTTCTGCCTCGCCGGGCACCTCGATGGTCGAGTGAGCTGTCACACCTAGAACCGCGCCGTGTAGCAGATCGTTGGCGACCTTCAGCACCAGCGTGCTATCCACGCCACCAGAGTAGGCCACCAACACTGAGCCCATGTCGCGCAGGATGCGTTGCAGCCGGGCCAGCTTCTCGTCCAGCACCGCCGGATCACGCCTGGGCACGCCCGGCGACGGATGCGTGCTCGTATCCGTTATGTCCATTGAGCTCGGCGAAGTCTTCATAAAGCCTTCTTTCCCAGGCCGTGCCGTTGATCATGGCCGCCAGATACCCGGCCCCAAAACCATTGTCGATATTCACCACCGCCACACCGCTGGCACAACTATTGAGCATCGCCAGCAAGGCGGCCAGGCCGCCAAAGCTGGCTCCATAGCCCACGCTCGTCGGGACGGCAATCACAGGGACCGACACCAGCCCGCCGACCACGCTCGCCAGGGCGCCCTCCATCCCGGCGACGGCAATGATCACCCGCGCCCGCTGCAGCGTCGCGTTGTGGCTGAGCAGACGGTGAATCCCAGCCACACCGACGTCGTACAGGCGCTCCACAGCATGGCCCATCAGCTCCGCCGTGATGGCCGCCTCTTCGGCCACCGGGATATCCGAGGTGCCCCCGGTCACAACCAGGATACCTGGGCATCGTGCCCCGTTGGATCGGCGCTCGACGGTGATGGCGCGCGCCATCTCGTGGTACACGGCGTCCGGCACGGCGCGCTCCACCGCCGCATACGTCTCCGGGCCA
>JBBITV010000338.1:0-4691 GCA_037440585.1 Chloroflexota bacterium | reverse complement strand
CATGCCGCCTATGCACGCGACAAAGGTCGCTCCGGCGGGCAGGGTGTCAGTTAGCACAGCGCCAAACGCCGTGCCCGGGCCAATGTTTTGATAGGACACGCTATACGTTATGCGCTGCCCTGGCGTCACGACCTGGAGCCCATCTGTCTTGCTCAGGGTGAGCTTGGGCGTCGGATCTTGAAACCAATACTTCCGGTCGGGCCAGATCACAAGCTGGTTGTTTCTGTTAATACAGAAGGTGATCTTCCACCAACCTGACTCGGGGTTTTCGATGGTATCGCCCAAACCACCGTTGTTCCACTCGCCATTCCCGCTCACCGTGCCTATGAATTGTCTACCCGATGGGCTGGTGTACGTCATCGAGATATTCCCGTCCATGTCATAATTCTTGACGTTGAGTTTTGGTTCGCCGGGCGCGACAAAGACCCACAGGTCCAGACAACCATTGTCCACCAGGCTCTGGAACGATAGCCGCTCTCCCGTAACTGACAATTCGTCTGGGGAAACCCTCACTCGCCAGCCGTTTTGCCCGCATTCCTGCCTGGTTTCGAGTGTGTACTCGCCAGTCTTCCATGTCGCCACGTCGATGACGGCGAATTGAATCCACTGCCTATGCGTGTCTGCAACGCTGGGATACTGTGTGGACTGAATCACTGTGCCGTCTGGACTACGCAATGTGAAGGTGGCAGGACATCTGAGCTGGGTCGTGGTAAAGGGTGTTGGAGTGGGTGTGGGGAGTGAGGGAGGTATGTCAGGACTCCACTCGTCCTTAACGAGTTCCTCTTCTTCCTCACCTTTCAGCCCAACAAGCTCCGGTTCATAAAGTTCAGGGTCGTAGAGCTCTACGGTCACCGGTTGGGTAGCCAGGTAGCCCTCGGGGATGAGGATGACGATCTTGTGCGTGGTGTTGCCCCCTCCCTGGTCAGAGGACGCAGACCAGTAGTCGCCATATCGGGCTGGGGTCTGTGGGCCATTGGTCTGCAAGAAGATACGTGAGCCGGCCGGAGGCCCCTCCACTGCCATAGCAATCGCGCCAATTGCCAGCACGAGCGTGGTTGCTACGATGGCAGCCATGTACCAGCGGAGGAGCTTAGTTTTCCCGTCCATCGGATACTCCTTTCTCTATCTGGTTGTAATAATTGTTTGGCTCTGGCTGCACAATGAGAGACTTCAGCAAGCAGATCAACGGGGGAGAAGTTGACAGGCAACGCTTGAATGTGGCTGAGAATCCCAGGCTACTTCCAGCCAGATTGCCAGATCGTCTGTATAGGTATCAATGATAGTGGAGGGCAGGTTAAATGAGAAACTGTTCACGCTCCAGGCGGAAGAGATAGCAGCCTATCCCCAATTTAGTTAGAAATAGTTGCGTTGAAAGTATAACGACATCGATGAAATCTGTCAACTGGTCATTGCCATATCGCGTCCGTAGTAGATTACAGACTAATACACGGTAATCCACCCAAATAACTCGACGATGCTTCCATCATCAAGATACATGACCACAAGATCACGTCTTTTCAAGCGCAAAATGGGCATTTCGGAGAATAGCTTAGACGGCCCGTTCCCTGTATAATGCTGGCGAAGATGGTAACTCACCACGATACGCACAACGACGACAGGCAGGACCCCTGACGCTGATGGCTGAACACTTACACCCCCGGGTACTCGTAGTCGAGCATCATCCGCTGCTGCGCGAACACATCCGGCAACGGCTCACCACCGAACCCTGCGTCGAAATCGTGGGCGAGGCCAGTGACGCCGTCCATGCCGTGGAAGAGGCCTTACGCCTGGCGCCCAATGTGATCGTGATCGACCAGGTGTTGCCAGATATTAACGGACTGCAACTTGTGCGCCTGATCCGCCGGCTGTTGCCGGCGACGCGTATCATCGTTCTCCTGGATGACCAAATTCAAGTCTATTGCCAGGCTGCGCTGGAACTCGGCGCGACAACCTGTATACAGAAGCAAGCACTCACGACTGAACTGTTGGCGGCCGTGACCCGGGATTCGGGCTGCGAAGCCGGGAACACGTGGACCGCCGAAGGAGGAGCAGCATGAATCGACCCGGTATGTTCTTTTTCCTGGCGCTAATCGTCCTGGCGATGACCGCACTCCTGGCCGGGCAAACCACGGCGCTACCGGAATACGCGGTGCGCACTGGCGAGCCGTGCGGCGCGTGTCACGTCAACCCGGCCGGCGGCGGCCCGCGCAATCAGCGTGGTCTGATGTGGGTGGCTGCGGGCAAGCCGGCCAAGGTGCCTGAGCTGCCGGGCAAGCCCGGTGCTGAGCCAGGTCAAGCCAGCGGTGTTGAGATTTATAAGAAGCAGGGCTGTAATGGCTGCCACGGCAACGACGGCGAGGGCCTCGTCGGGCCGGCGCTGACCAAGCCGGATCTGGACCCGGTTGCTGCACGCGAGGTGATCCGCAAAGGCAAAGGCGGGATGCCAGCTTACTCGGCTGACAAGCTACCGGACGCCGACCTGGACGCGATGGTCGCGGCCTTCAAGGAACTGGCCAGTGTGCCCGCGGCCGAAGTGCCGGCTGCGTTGCCGCCGGGTAAACTGACCTGCGGCAGTGGCACTGCGGAACCCGCCGCCGGTGGGCTCCAAGGCTGTGGTGGGAACTAAGGCGGAGGTGGACGAATGCCAAAGCTGACACGACGCGATTTTCTGAAAATGAGTGGGGCGGTCGCGGCGACGGGCGCGACCGCGGCGGCCCTACGAGGTCGCTACAAAAGCCTGGATGAAGTTCACGCCGCCGTCCCCGAATTCCAACTCGGCAGAGAGAAGCAGATCCCGACCGTCTGCCTGAACTGCCCCAGCGGCTGCGGTATCGTCGCCCGGGTGGCGGATGGTAAGGTGGTCAAGCTGGAAGGTAACCCCCTGCATCCCATCAATCAGGGCGTCCTGTGTCCCAAAGGCCACGCGGCGCTAGAACTGGTTTACAATCCCGACCGGGTTCAGGGCCCTTTGCGGCGTGTGGGCGAGCGCGGCCAGAACAAATGGGAACCGATTAACTGGGTTACAGCCCTTGAGATTGTGGCAGAGCGGCTGAAAGACCTGCGGCAGAAAGGTACTCCGGAACGTGCAGTATTCATGTACGGCGAGGTGCGCGGCCAGATGCGCCAGGTCATTGAGCGATTCATGGAAGCCATCGGATCGCCCAACGCGATCTCCCACGACAGCCTCAATATCCAGGCCGCCAAGACGGGGCACTTCGTCACCCAGGGCATCTACGACCTGATGGCGTACGATCTTGAGAACAGCTCCTATATCCTTTCCTTTGGCGCTAGCTTGCTGGAAGCAGGCCGCCCGACGCAGCGCTTCATCTCCGGCATCTCCTTCACTCGTCGTGGCCGGCCTGTCCGCAGCCGGGTCGTCATCATCGATCCACGTCAGGGCGTCTCCGGTGCCAAGGCTGACGAGTGGATCCCGATCAAGCCCGGCACAGACAGCGCCCTGGCCCTCGGCATGGCCTACGTCATCATCTCGTCTGGGCTGTACGACAAGGACTTCGTTGATAACTATGGTTTCGGCTTTGCGGACTTCAAGGATGAGGACGGTCGTCAGCACCAGGGATTCAAGTCCTACGTGATGGCCAACTACGAGCCCAGAAAAGTCGAGAAAATCTGCGGATTGCCGAGCGGGACCGTGGCCCGGCTGGCCGGCGAGTTTGCCACCAATCGTCCTTCGGTGGCGATTATGCCGTGCAAGGGCGGGCTGCTGGATGGCACGGCCAACGGGCTCTACACCGCAATGGCGATCCATGCTCTGAACGGTCTGGTTGGCAACATCGAGAAAGAGGGCGGGATCCTGGTTCAGCGTTACCCGCAGTGCCCCGGCTGGCCGGCTCTGGCTCCAGATTCGATTGCAGAGAAGGGCCGCACAGCGGAACGTGTGGACGGCGCCGGCACCCTCTACCCGCTTGCCCGGCACGCCTACCAGGCGGTCGCCGAGCGCATCCTGGCGAGTAAGCCCTATCCGACCGAGGTGCTATTCCTCTACGACGCCAACCCCGTCTACGAGTGCCCGGGCGGCCAGCGATTTATCGAAGCCTTTAAGAAGGTGCCCTTTATCGTTTCATTCGCCAGCTTTATCGACGAGAGCGCCCAGTATGCCGACCTGATTCTACCCGATCACACTTTCCTGGAGCGCTTCCAGGACGACTTCATCGAAGGGATTGGTTATGCGGGTGTGGGTCTGCGCCAGCCCGTGATCAATCCAGTCTTCCGCACTTTAAATACGGGCGACGCACTGATCCGGATCGCCCAGGGAATGGGGGCGCCGGTTGCCGCAGCTTTTCCGTATAAGGATTTCGAGGAATTGCTCAAGTTCCGCCTCTCTGAGATAGGCACAACCTGGGATGGGCTCCGGCAAGTCGGGGTGTGGGCCGTGCCGCCGTATGCCTTCTCGCCGCGGGGCAGCAAGGCCTGGCAGGCCGAAGTTGTCGGCAGGGACCGGCAGCGCGCCCCACGCGATGGACGCTTCGACTTCTTCTCGCGCGAGTTATGGTGCTTGCTCAAAGACGCGAGCGAGAACCGCCTGCGCGAACTCGGGATTAAGGCCCGTGGCGACGAAATCTACCTCCCGCACTTCGAGGGGCCGACTGGCGAAGGATCCGAGCAGGAATACCCCTTCTTGCTCAATGTTTTCACGACGATGAGTCTGGGCCCGTATAGCGCCAATGCCAACC
>JBBITV010000337.1:728-4692 GCA_037440585.1 Chloroflexota bacterium | reverse complement strand
GGAGCAGGGGGGCAGGGGAGCAGGGGAGCAGGGGGGCAGGGGAGCCAAGGAGCAGGTGAGCGGCGAATGAGCAATTTGCTGCTCGATGGGACGTTAATTCTCATACTCCTTGTCTGCCACATCCGACCGATACCGCACAACCGGCCGTGGCCGGCGCATCCACCAATCCATTGGCGAGCCGAGCTGGACTTCGTCCTTCGACTTGGGCCAGATGCCAGGGATCACCGTCCGGCAGTCGGGGCAACTGCCTTCAGGGGTGAGCCGGTAGTCAAGGATGGTGTAGCCGTAGCGCTCGATGAGCAGCGCGTGGCAATTGGGGCAGCGCGTGTTTTCCAGGTCCCCGACCATGCCCGGGAGATTACCTGCGTACACGTAGCGCAGCCCGGCCGCCTGGCCGATCTCGGCGGCACGAATCAGGTGCTGCGGCCCGGTGTTATCCGGATCCGTCATCTTGTAGTCCTTGTGGAACGCGGTCACATGCCACGGGATGTCCTTCGAGATCGAAGCCAGGAACTCGGCCGCTCGCTTGACCTCTTCGTCGGAATCGTTCAAGCCGGGCACGATCAGGGTGACGATTTCGACCCAGAAACCCATCTCGTGGAGCAGGCCGATGGTGTTGAGGACGTTGTCCAGCTTGCCGCCTAACTGGCGATAGGTCTTGTCCGACATCGCCTTCAAGTCGACTTTGTAGGCCACGATGTAGGGTTTTAGATATTCCAGTACCTCGCGCGTGGCATTGCCGTTGGAGATGTACACACATTGCAGGCCTTCACGTTGGGCGGCCTTAAATACGTCGACGGCCCACTCGGCCGTGATCAGCGGCTCGTTGTACGAGCTGCCGACCAGCCTGGCGCCCATCTGCTTACCCAGCGCGACGAGGTCTTCAGGCGTGACGACCTGGACTGGGGTACCGGCCGCCGGGTCGCGCAGTGCTTGCGACGTGATCCAGTTCAGACAGTAACCGCAATGGAAGTCACAACCCAGCATCCCAAATGTCAACGTGCTCGACCCTGGATACACATGGAAGAATGGCTTCTTCTCCGTCGGGTCGCACTGGAGTGCGCCGACGTAGCCGTGGGGGACGCGTAACGTGCCGCCGTCGTTGTAGCGCACCTTGCAAATGCCTCGCTGCCCCTCGAAAATCAGGCAGCGGTGCCCACACGCATAGCAACGAACCTTATTCTTCTCCAACTTTTCGTACAACTCACCTTCTACCGTGAGGGTATCAAGCACTTCAGCCAACGTCATCGTTTGCATGACTATTTCTCCTGTCGATAAGCCTCGTCCAACAACTCAATCGGGTGTGCAACTCGAATTTTCAGTCCCGCCTGCTCAATGCCGTGCTTCAACTGTATTAAGCAGCCCGTATTGCCAACTGCCACCACATCCGCTCCAGTCTCTACTATATTGACGACTTTGCGCGCCAGAATCTGGCCTGATAAAGCCGGCTGTGTAAGATTATAGATTCCGGCGCTGCCGCAACACCAATCTGCTTCGGCCATTTCCACCAGTTCGATACCCCGGATGCTACGCAGCAGGACGCGCGGTGCGTCCTTGATCCGTTGCGCGTGAAGCAGGTGGCAGGCATCCTGGTAGGTCACACGCAGGGGCCCCTCACCCCCGACCCCTCTCCCAGAGGGAGAGGGGGGCGGCACCAGGGGCAGGCCGATCAGGAACTCGTGGATATCCTTCACCTTGCTTACGAACGCCGCTGCCTTTGCCGCGTAGGCCGGATCCTCGTAGAGCAGGTCCACGTATTCTTTGAGTATCGCACCACAGCCGGCAGCATTGACGACGATAGCATCGACCTGGTCGAGATCAAAAGCGTCCAGGTTGCGGCGGGCGAGAGCACGGGCGCCATCACGTTCGCCAGCGTGGGCGTGGAGCGCGCCGCAGCAAACCTGCGCCTCGGGCACGATGACCTGGTAGCCGTTACGTTCCAGGACGCGGACCGTCGCCCGGTTCACCTCGGCGAGAGCCAGGCTCTGGACGCAACCGGCGAAGAAGGCGACCACAGGAGTCTGGGAGTCTGAAGTCTGGAGTCTGGAGTCTGCAGGGTTAAAGAAGCGCCCGGACAATGCCGGGAGCAGGGCTTCCATTTCGGCCAGGTTACCTGGGAGTGACTTCAGGATGCCCGTGCGGCGCACGAGAGCCTGGATGCCCGAGCGCTGATAGAGGTGCAGCAAGCTAGCCAGCGCCCGAAGCCGGGCGGGGAACGGGAAGAGTTGGTCAAAGACGAGCCAGCGCAGCAGCCTGACGCGGCCCGGACGCGGGGCAGACTGCTCAATCTGGCCGCGGGCGTGCTCCATCAGATAGCCGAATTGCACGCCGGACGGGCAGGCGGTCTCGCACGCCCGGCAGTCCAGGCACTGATAGAGGTGCTTTTCGAACAGCAGGTCGTTGAGCTCTAGCCGGCCATCGGCGACGGCGCGGATCAGGGCGATGCGGCCACGCGGCGAGTCCATCTCCACGCCCAATTCGCGGTACGTCGGGCAGTGGGGCAGGCACATGCCGCAGCGGATGCAACGGTGGATGGCTTCGTAATCGGGTGCGTCGGAAACCCGTAAACGCGCGGCCATGGGCTTGTCTCGAAGGTCCGAATTCTGCCAGGCGATGACATGTTTGAGCCAGGTCAAGCCACGAGCCGCCATCATAGCCCTCCCACAAACCGTCCGGGGCTCAGGATGGCCTTGGGATCAAATTGGGTTTTGAGTGCGGCCATCACTCCTCCCTCGGGGCCGGGCGCGTCCCAAACTCCAAGCCGCTCCTTAAGCGCCACCGGTCCGGCAGTGAGTACCAGGCGTCCGCCCAACGCCCGGACGCGCAACCGCAACGTCTGCAGCAGGCCAGCGAGCGGCTCCACGCGTGCACCCGTGTCGAAATAGAGGTGAACGATCCCGTTGCCGGCATGCGACTGCAGTGCGCGCGAGATCCTGTAAGCCGCCGTGAGGTCCCGTACCGCGACCAATGCCGGCCTGACCGCTGCCACCGATAGACTCAGACGGGCGCGCACTTCGCCAGGAGGCTGTGGCAGGCGCCATACATCCGCTTGCGCCGAACCATCGACCACCCTGACGGAGCCTTCGGCAGCTCCTGTAAAGTCGCGTACCTGGCGTGCCACTGCCTCGGTAGTGCCTTCCAGGCGGACCAGCACGTCGTACCGGCCCTCGGCCGGGCTCAGGATGTCCAACGCCGTCTGTTCCAGGCGCAAGTCCAGGAATCGTTGCGCCAGCCCCGCAGCCGCCTCCGGGTGTGGCAATTCAGACACCACCAACGTCTGGCGCACTTCGGGCTCGGCAAAGGTGCGCAGCGTAACCTCGCCGATCACACCCAGGGTGCCCACTGATCCGATGAACAGCTTCACCAGGTCGTACCCGGCTACGTTTTTCATCACCTTCCCGCCAAAAGAGATGATCGTCCCGTCGGCCAGTGCTACGCGCATCCCGAGTGTCAGGTCGCGCGCGGTACCGTAGCCGAGGCGCCACGAGCCGCTGGCATTGGACGCCAGGATGCCGCCGATGGTGGCCCCTAATGCAGCCCCCCCTGCCCCCCCCAATCCTGGGGGGGAACTCGCGTGTCGGTTACTGCCCCCCACAAAAGCCTGGGCGGAAGTGGCAGAAGGCTGCGGTGGGTCGAGTGGCAGGAATTGGCGTGCCTCCGCCAGTCGCGCCTGCAACTGGTCCAGCCGCACGCCAGCCTGGACCGTCACCGTCAGATTCGCCGCGTCGTGCTCGATCACCTGATCGAGGCGGGCCAGGGAGAGGGCGATGTCGTAGCGGCGGGGTGGGTTGCCCATCGCCATGTGGGAGCCCTGTCCCCAGGGAATCACGGCCAGGCCCGCGGCATGGGCCGTGGCCAGGATCTGGCTCATCTCTTGCAGCGAGCGGGGAGAGATAACCGCCTGGGGATCACAGCCATCGACGCGGTATGACCGGCACTCGGTTACATCTGTTCGCAAAGAGGC
>JBBITV010000337.1:0-697 GCA_037440585.1 Chloroflexota bacterium | reverse complement strand
GGTCTTCAAAACGCATAGGTCCTTTGTGCCTTCATTTGTGCCTTCAAACGTGCCTACCACGGCGCTTTCGCCCGCGCCGTACCATCCAGCACACCGGCGATCTCATCCCGGTGTGCCACATCCTTCTGCGCGTATGCGCGGATCAGCCCGAAGCAGCCCGCCAACATCATGTCGCCGTGGGGCACCGCCCGGTAGATCGGCAGGTCAGCATTGCGCAACAGGCCACGCCGCGGTCCGACAATGGTGACAAAGTCAGGGACCCGGTTGGTCTGTCGAAAGACAAGGGCGCCATGTCCCATGTCGTCGAAAACTTCCTGGTTGGTGATGCTGCCGTCGGCCAGCTTGCGCAGGTAGGTGACCAGCTCGTCGCAGGTGAGTTCGCCGGTGTGGTGCTCAAACACGCCGACGACTTTGCCCTGGGCGATGTGGAAAGCCAGGCAGTGGAAATTGCCGATGTTGGCGATAAGCGCAGGCTCCTGGGCGCGAACGTGCCGGTCCTCCAGCGCGCCCAGGATGGCCGCCGGGCCGGTATCCATGACCATCACCGGCAAGCCCGCCGGAGCGCTGCCGGCGATGGCTTGCAGCCGGGTGAAGCGGTCCGGGATTTCATCCCGCCAGAAGGCGAACCCCGCCAGCCCGCTATCCGCGCGCAGGCGCTGCTCGAGGTACTCAAATCGAAAGCGACGGTCACTATAAC
>JBBITV010000336.1:0-4718 GCA_037440585.1 Chloroflexota bacterium | reverse complement strand
CGCGCGCCCTGGCCGATCAGGCCCGACTGATCCGGGTCCCGGTTCACATGAACGATCGCGTCCGCAAGGTTTACCGGGTCGCCCGGGACCTGGAGCAAAAACTGGGCCGTCTGCCGACGCCGGCTGAGATTGCCCAGGTGCTCGAGCTGCCCGAGTCTGCTGTGAACCGCGCCCTCCGGGTACCACCGCAAACGCTATCCCTCGCCCGGCCTGTCGGCGAGGACGGAGATAGCGAGCTGGGCGATTTCATCGAGGACGAGCACACCCCGGCACCTCTGGACGCTGCGGCTCACGAGCTGCTGCGCGAACAGTTGGAGGCAGCCTTCGAGTGTCTGTCACCCCGCGAGGCCCGGGTGCTTGAGATGCGCTTCGGCCTGCGCGATGGGCACAGCTACACGTTGAAGGAGACCGGCCAAAAGTTCGGGCTGACGCGTGAGCGTGTCCGCCAGATCGAACAAGAGGCGCTCCAGAAGCTGCGCCATCCTCACCGCAGGCGCAAGCTGATGGAGTACCTGTCCTAGGTTAGGTACACAGGGAAACAGGGAAACAGGGAAACAGGGAAACAGGGATTGCCTTCCCTGTGTACCTGTATACCTGTGTACCTGTGTACTTATATCATGTGGCTTCAGCACCTAACCCTGGCCAACTTTCGTAATTACCGCCAGCTTGACCTGGAACTGCCGCCGGGCCTGGTCCTGATTTATGGCGGCAACGCCCAGGGCAAAACGAATCTGCTAGAAGCTATCTACGTGCTGGCGACCAGCCGTTCACCCCACACGCAGACGGATCGACAACTAATCCACTGGGCGGCTGAAGAAGACGTGATGCCTTACGCGCGTACTGCGGGCACCGTCCAGCAAGCCAGCGGCGCGCACCACGTCGAGATCGTCCTCGTCAAGCTCCCTACTCAGGGCGGCACCGACCGCCTTCAGAAACAGATCAAAGTCGACGGCATCCGCCGTCGAGCCCTTGACCTAATTGGCCTGGTGCCGGTGGTGCTTTTCTCACCTCAGGACGTCGATCTGGTGGCTGGCTCGCCCACTGGCCGCCGGCGCTACCTCGACGCCACCCTGTGCCAGATTGACCCCGACTACTGTAGAGCCCTCTCCCAGTATACACAGGTGTTGACCCAGCGCAATGCGCTGCTCAAGGACCTGCAAGAGCGGAGAGCCGGTCGCGACGAGCTGATCTTCTGGGACGACCGTCTGGTCCAGCACGGCGCTTTGATCATCGAGCGGCGTCTGCGCGTCATGGGGACCCTTCGGCAGCGTTCCCAGACCTTTCATGCCGACCTGACCGGCGGCCACGAAGTGCTGGATATGGTTTATGTCTCCAGCCTCAAGGAGACACGCGCTGGCAAGGCCCCTCTCGGACCAGAGGCCAATGGCAAACTGCCCGCTGTAGACACTCTCGTCGCGCTTTTCCGCACCCTACTCCAGACACGCCAGGCCGAGGAGATTGCCCGGGGCGTCACCGTTATCGGCCCCCATCGCGACGATTTACACCTCACCCTCAACCAGGTCGATGCGCACCTGTACGCTTCGCGTGGACAGCAACGTACCCTCGCCCTGGCGCTGAAACTGACCGAGACCGAAGTCCTGCGCGACGCTGTTGGTGAGCCGCCCATCCTGCTCCTCGACGACGTCATGTCCGAGCTGGACGCCGACCGCCGGCGCTACCTGATGGCGCGCATCGATCAGCACCGCCAGACGTTCGTCACCAGCACCGACCTGGCCGATTTTGCACCGGAGTTTGTGGAAAAGGCGGAAGTGTTGAAAGTAGAAGGGGGGATAGTTCACGTCACACGTCACACGTCACACGTCAAACGTGATGTGTAAGAATATCTTCACGTTTGACGTTTGACGTTTGACAGTGGTTTTTTAGCCGGCACCCCCGGCCTTCTCGGATACTCCTTCGGCGTGGCGTAAACCTTCTCGATGACGACCAGGGTTCGCGGCTCGTCGAGGGTCGGCAGCTCATAAGATTGCACTTCGCGGAGACGCCCCCCCAAGACCTGAATCGCGTAGCGGCTCTGTTCAAGTTCCTCCTCGATGTGTGCCCCTTTCTGTGCGATGAAAACCCCGCCGACCCGGCAGAAAGGCAGCGCGTACTCTACCAACACCGGCAACCCGGCTACTGCCCGTGCCACGGCAATGTCGTATTGCTCCCGGTACATCGCGTCTCGGCCAGCCTCTTCGGCGCGGGCCCAGACAGCTTGCACCTCTTCGAGTTCGAGCCGCCGCACGACAGCTTGCAAGAAATCGACCTTTTTCCGCGTCGCCTCCAGCAAGGTGAGTTGTAAGCCTGGGCAGACGATCTTTAGCACCAGGCCGGGAAAGCCCGCGCCCGTGCCGACGTCGATTACCCGGCGCGAGTTTAGTGTTGTACAGTCGATTTGCGAAACTTTTTTATCGTTATCTCGTTTTAAGATAAGAAGGCAAGCCAATGCATCCAGGAAGTGCCTGATCTGGACTTGCCTGAAATCGATAATTGTGGTAAGATTAGTATAACGATTCCAGGCAATCAGCTCTTCGTAATAGGTCTGGAAGAGCGCCCGGTGTTGGGCCGTCAAGTTCAAGCCCAGGGCGCGGGCTTCATCGTACAGCAGATCCATCGTCAACTCCAGGGAGTGTAGTAGTCTTCAATGCACAGCGGTCAGCAGTTGGGAGGATTTCTTGGCAAGGGTCAGACGCCGACATTGGTCGGCGGTTCTGGCTTTTGCGTGTTCCCTCTGCTTTTTGCCGCAACGTAGCGTGCATTCTTAGTCTATTATAGCACAGATGCCGGCAGGGGGACTGCGCCCCTCGTCGGCATTATTGTTTTATACAGAAAGATTCTCACAGGTAAAATCGTGTCTGCAACGGCGCAGCACCGAATGATACCGATCACCAGGCAGAAAGGAGATTACTATGTCGTCCGTTGCAGTCATAGAGAAAAGCATCGCCTTCGGCCTAAATGGCGCCGGTCTTGCCAATGTGGACCCCGAGGTGTACAGTGCCATCCTTGCCGAGGAAAACCGTCAGCGCGATAAGATTGAGCTGATCGCCTCGGAGAACTACGTCAGCAAGGCCGTGCGCGAAGCTGCAGGATCGGTACTTACCAACAAGTACGCAGAAGGTTTCCCGGGTAAGCGTTATTATGGCGGTTGCGAGCATGTTGACGTGGTCGAGCGCCTGGCGATTGAGCGCGCCAAACAACTGTTTGGCGCAGAACATGCCAACGTTCAACCCCACGCCGGTTCTCAGGCTAATATGGCCGCCTACCTGGCTTTGCTCGAACCAGGCGATACCATTATGGCGATGAACCTGGCTCACGGAGGCCACCTGACCCACGGCAGCCCGGTCAATTTCTCCGGCCGGCTGTTCAACTTCGTGCCCTACGGTGTCGAGCGCGAGACCGAGCTGATCGACTACGACCACGTCGCCGCCCTGGCCGAACAGCATCGCCCCAAGCTGATCGTCTCTGGTGCCACAGCCTATTCCCGCTTCTTTGACTTCAAACGACTGCGCGAAATCTCCGACTCGGTCGGTGCCTACATGATGGTCGACATGGCCCACTTCGCCGGCCTCGTCGCCGCCGACTTGCACCCTGATCCCGTTCCCTATGCCGACGTGATCACCTCGACGACCCACAAGACGTTGCGCGGCCCGCGCAGCGGCATGATCCTCTGCAAAGAAGCCCACGCCACAGCCGTCGACAGGGCGATTTTCCCGGGCACCCAGGGCGGCCCGTTGATGCACATCATCGCGGCCAAGGCCGTCGCCTTCAAGTTGGCGATGGCGCCCGAATTTGCCGAGTACCAGCGGCGCATCGTCCAAAACGCCAAGGCATTGGCGGCCGGCCTGCAAGCCTGCGGCCTGCGCATCGTCTCCGGCGGCACGGACAACCACCTGATGCTGGTCGACCTGACGCCCATTGGGGTGACAGGCAAAGAGGCGGAGAAAGCACTAGACGCCGTCGGCATCACGGTCAACAAGAACATGATCCCGTACGACACGCGTTCGCCCTTCGTGACCAGTGGCATCCGGGTGGGCACACCCGCGGTGACGACGCGCGGCTTCGGCGCCCGGGAGATGGAACAGATCGCGCACATGATCTGTCGTGTGGTGAAGCACATCGAGGATGAAAAGGTCCAACGTCAGGTGGCAGCCGAGGTCAAGGAGTTGACGAAGCGCTTCCCGGTGCCATAGGCCCTTGGGGGCGTTGGTAGATTACCGAGAGAAAACCGCGCGCAAGGCGGCGCGCGCCGCGAAGTAACCGCACATCCCGTGGACGCTGCCTCCCGATCCGCGTCTTTTGCCCGAGGACACCGCCTGGCTGGAGGCCCATCTGCAGGCGGCCAGGCGGCGGCCATAAGAGCGTTATCTCAGATGAATACAGCAGGCGATACGTGGAATCGCTTGGCCAGGACGCGAATCTGCCTCACGTTCAGTTCGCGCTTGCCACTGAGGATTTCGGACACCACGCCCTGTGAACCTACTTCCGGGAGGTCGGATTGGGTTAGGCCATACTCTTCCATGAAGAAATGGAGCGTGTCAACCCCGCTACTGGCAGGCATCAGGTGGTGTTCCTCGACCGGACTTCCACCGGTGAGCTGGTGATGGCTTTTAGGACAGACCATGAGGTGGCCAGGCGCTCCGTTCCGTCATTGCCCACCCCTCGCTCAGGGTGACAACTTTAGGAAAGCCCTACGCTGTTTGACTTTTATCGAGAGGGCC
>JBBITV010000335.1:0-4720 GCA_037440585.1 Chloroflexota bacterium | reverse complement strand
GGCAATCCAGCATTCTCTGCCATCGTCGTTGAACAAGACAGCACCCCTGCCGGCGCATCGATTTCCGTCTACGAAGGAGTCGCGCTGCCTGAGGTTGTCGCACAAACGCCACGCACCTACTCCCTCTACCTCCCCCTTGTAGAGCGTAACCCGGCTATAAGCCAGCGCGCGCCGACGCCGACACTGGCACCGTAGGACCATGCAGTTCTCAAAAAAAGGAGGGAGTCGATGAAACGCTACGTACCTATGCTGGTCACAATCCTTGCCCTGATGCTGGCTGCGAGTAGCGGCTGGGTCCTGACCCACATCATGGCCGCCCCAGAGCCAGCCCAGGGTGCAACGGAGGTGGCTCTCGATGCGAGGAGCTTGATCGCACTCCCGGCCCTGGATGCCGGTGAGGGCTGGGAGATGCGTATCCGTGTCCAGAATCTGGGTTCCACAGCTACCCACGCTGTGCTCACAGCCTATGCCGCCTCAACCGGCGAGTGTCCGGCCGACGGCGCCCCGGCCATTGCCGTCCTCTGTTCAGGCTTGATTCAGCCAGGACTGACATGGACCTGGACACAAGCCGCGCTCCCACCCTCGACGGGTGCCGGCCTTGTACGCGCGTGGAGCGACTGCCCAACCAATCAGGGCCTCCCCGTCGATGTGCCGCTGGCCGTGGAAGTCGAGCGGATCCGCATCGTCGATGCTCAGGTACAAGCCGTCAGCGCTTACGTCGGGCAGACGAACTGGGGCGGCCCAGACCCGCAGACCGGCAAGTACGTTTATCTTGCCCCCTGGCTCACACTCGTCTCAACGCTCATCCTGCAAAACGTGGGTACCACCTGCACCCAGGTTGACATCGACTACTGGCCACAGGGCGAATGTGCCCGTTTAGCCACAACCAGGATCGCAGCCCTTGCGCCCGCTCAGGCGATTCGTATCGACGCCGACGCGGGTCAGGCCGACTTCAACGGGGTCGCCTTTATCCGTTCGTCTCAGCCGCTGGCGGCAGTAATCGATCACTGGACGCCGTCGGCTGCGCAGTTTGAGACTTTCTCCGCCATCCCCGCCGGACCGGCGGCCGGCTTCGGCCCCCTGGCTTACCGGACAGCACAGGGCTGGAATGCCACTATCCATTTCCAAAACGTGGATACCACCGCCAACGTCATCCCTGCCATCGCCTTCCACTCCTATTCCGGCGACCGCTTGACGACCGCCTATCCCCGCCTCTGTGCCGGCGATTCGGACCAGATCGAGCTCAAAACCTATGAACTCTTGCCATCTGGCATGTTCTCCGTGCGCATGCTATACGCGGCTGGGATGGTCCACCTGGGAAATGACGCCCGAGGCCAGACCATGGCCTATACGGCAGTGACCGATCCGCTGGCAGTTGCCGCCAGAGTGATCGGCCTCCCGCGCCTTATCAAGACCGAAGCTGCGACCTCCCGAGTCACGATCCAGAATCTCAACCCCAACCCAGGCGTCACTCGATTCGCCATCGAGCTCTACGATGGCCAACAGCTCATTGACGTGCTGCAAGATGAGATAGAAATCAATCAATCCCTGCTGTTTGACCTGAACTCTCTCAACTACATCCCCTTTGGCTGGCAAGGCTCCGGGATCATTCGCGTCATGGACAGCAGCTCGCAAGCGGGATACCCGGCGCTCAACGTGGTCGTCACTGAGCAACACCTGACTGGCATGGGTGATCGATCATTTGCCTACGAGGGTGTCACTGTGCCGCTCCCTCTGCCACCCACACCGACCCCAACCCCGCGACCATCGGCGACGCCGACGGCTACGGCGACCGATACCCCTGGCCCGACGAACACACCGCTGCCGCCGGGCACGCCGTCGGCTACGCCTGAACCTTCCCCCACGCCAACCAGGACGACGACGCCACCTCCCACTGCTACTTTCACTCCTTCGCCCACACCGACACCACGCCTGGTGGAAGTGACTATCCTGGCCCCAAGTAACAGGAGCGGCTACGCCTTCAGTCGCGAGTCCGTGACCTCGCATCTAGGCGAAGGGCATATCTACGTCGGCATGGATACCAGCCCGGCCACACCGTTGACTTACTACGGCATGTTACAGTTCGATCTCTCGCCTGTCCCGGAAGGGGTGAAGCTACGCCGCGCGTCGGTCGAGCTGGTGGGGCAGAACACCCGCTACCTCTCCCCGAACGCCGGGGGCCAGTGGCGCATGCATCTACTGGACCAGGCCGTCGATCAGAACTGGACGCGCCTCGGCTATTGGCACATTTACAAATCACTCATCCGGGCAACCCTGAGCCCGACCCTGACGGATGAGGATCTCGGGGTGGGGCGCACGAACCGCTTTGAATTCAGCGCGGGGCAGCTCTCAGCCCTCGAAGAGCGGCTAGGCTCCACCCGGCTCGCGTCCTTCCGGATCGATGGCGTCCCGTCTGTTGCCCGAATCCGGAACATTTTTGATTGGAGTCCTGGCAGCACCCGTGGTACCACTAGCTTCCCGCGTCCCGCATTGACGATTGTATACGAGGTGCCGTAGACCCTGGTGTGGCAAGGACCGACGGCAGGCCCGGTCGATCCCAACTGGATCGACCGGGCCTATTTGTTGTATAAGCAGTTATTCTTTTTGCCCCTTGTCTACAGAACATGAGCGATTTGCCAAATCCTATCCTCTCTGCTATAATAACAGCCACCAACGGGGCGTAGCGCAGCCTGGAAGCGCACTTGAATGGGGTTCAAGAGGCCGGCGGTTCAAATCCGCCCGCCCCGACCAGAAGCACTCTCTCATGGTGGTAACCGCGAGAGAGTCTTTTTTTAGACGCACCTTGCTGGAAGTGTCTTCGTTATATCCATTCGGGATAAGCGCCCCATCGTTTTTTATGTGCGAGGCCGTATGGACATCGTGGTCGATACCTGCCCATCGCTTGGCCCTGACGAACAGGCCCTGTTTCTTCGGATCCGGGAGGCACTGCCCATCCTGGCCGATATTAGCCGGGCCGATATCTTGCTCTATTGTTGGAACGGCGGAAACGAGGCGCGTGTGGCAGCCCAGGCCAAACCGCATTCGGTGCCCTCTATCCGTGCGCAGTCCCTTGTTGGCCAAACCGTCACGGCTACCGAGCATCCTGTCGTATTTCGGGCGCTCCTTCGAGGACGCCATATTCTAGGCACACGAGGCGTCATCGCCGAAGGTGCGCCTATTATCCAGGAAGTTCACCCCGTACGTACACCCGCTGGCAAGATCATCGGTGCGATGAGCATCGAGAAGACTCTCATCGAGTACGAACGACACCAGCGACGCAGCCGCCCCTTCCAGCACGCCGTTTACGACATGCAGCAGACGGTACTCCGTGGCCAACTCGAGGGTGCCGGCGACCTCACCCCTTTCGGCGAACACGACGGTATCCTGGTGATCGATTCCGACCGCCGGATCCAGTACGCCAGCGGCATTGCTAATATCATTTACCGAAAACTGGGTTACATGGAGACTCTCCCACAGAAGCGGCTGGGGGAACTGGAAACGGGGGACGAGTTCTTGGTCAGTAGGGCGCTCACCCAGAGGCGATGCCTGGAAGAAGAGGCGCGGGAAGGCCCGTTGATCTGGATTCGCAAAGCCATCCCGCTGCAAGGCCGGCGCCATCCACGGACGACCTGGCCGCGCATCCTCGACCGTCCGGTCGGGGAGCGAGGGTTGGTCGGGGTGTTCCTGACGATCAGTGATGTGACCGAAGCGCGCCAGAAGGAGGCGCAGCTCAAGATCAAGACGGCGATGCTGCAAGAAATCCAGCACCGGGTGAAGAACAGCCTGCAGACCATTGTTGCACTCTTGCGGCTCCAGGCGCGCCGTGCCAGTAACGAAGAAGCGCGCGCGGTGATCGAGGAGAGCATCAACCGTATCCTCAGCGTCGCCCTGGTGCACGACTTTCTTTTTCAACCCGATACGCGCGTCGTAAACATCCGCGCTCTTAGCGAGCGCATCCTCAATCAGACCGCACGCGGCGTCATGGACCCGCGTAAACGCATTCGCCTGGACATCCAAGGTCAAGACGTTTTTCTCCCAGCCGAGCAAGCCACACCGTGCGCCCTGGTCATCAATGAATTGATCCAGAATTCACTGGAACACGGCTACGATCGCCGCAGCGGCGGTACGATTACCCTGAATCTCAGCTCGAACGACCGCGAAATCATCATGGAGATTCGGGACGACGGGCAGGGCTTGCCGGCCGGTTTCGACTTGAATCAGGACAGCAGCCTGGGCCTGAAGATCGTACAGACGCTGGTAGAGGACGGGTTGAAAGGACGATTCGAACTGCGCAGCGATGGCGGGGCCGCGGCCATCGTAACTTTTCCAAAACCAGAGGAGGCATAAGTAGTGGAGCAAACACGCGTCGTCATCGCGGACGACGAGCCGATCACTCGGCAGGACATCCGCGAAATGCTTGTGAATCTTGGCTACCTGGTGGTCGGCGAGGTGGGCGATGGCCGCAGCGCGGTGAATCAGGCGCGCGAATTGAAGCCGGACGTCGTCGTCATGGATATCAGGATGCCGGACCTGGACGGCATCGAAGCCGCCCGCATCCTGACTCAAGAGAAGATCGCCCCTGTGCTGCTGCTCACCGCTTATCACGAGAAGGAACTGGTGCAGCGCGCCAAGGAGGCCGGTGTCGCAGCCTACATCGTCAAGCCCTTCCGTGAGTCAGATCTGGCCCCGGCCATCGAAGTCGCGCTGGCCCGCTTTAACG
>JBBITV010000334.1:0-4748 GCA_037440585.1 Chloroflexota bacterium | reverse complement strand
ATTCTGGTTATAACAGTTCGTCGTGAGCGTGACGATGGGCTTGTCGGGCCGAATGGCTTTGACTTCGGCGACTGCGGTGATCGTATCGCCGATGTAGACAGGCTTGCGGAACTGGATCATCTGGCTCAAATAGATAGTGCCAGGGCCAGGCAGCCGGGTACCCAGCACCGTTGAAATCAACCCGGTGACCAGCATGCCATGAGCGATGCGCTTGCCGAAGCGCCCGCGCCGGGCATACTCTTCGTCAAAGTGATAGGGATTCGTATCACCGGTGGCGGCGGCGAACAGAGCGATGTCAGCCTCAGTTATGGTGCGGCGAAACGACGCCCTATCCCCGACCCGCAACAGGCGTTCTTGTGGCATATCTTCAGCACTACGCTCCTTGGGTTCCAATCGCAGGAAGCGACTGGTAGTGGTTTGGGTAAGCGGTGAAGTAGGCATCGCAGGTCTTGCGGATCTCCTCTCAGGTTATGTAAGTGCCTGCTGGCGCTGGTCATTACCTGTTGACATCATAACACAAGACAGTTACGGCGCAGTTACAACTTCACGAGCAACTTCTACCTCGCCCATTCTGTATGAAATATACCTGCCCGGTCCACTCGCTGGTAGGTATGGGCGCCGAAGTAGTCACGCTGGGCCTGGGTCAGGTTGGCCGGCAGTCGAGCACTACGTTAGGAGTCAAAGTAGGCCAGGGATGCACTCAGGGCTGGTGTGGGGATGCCCAATTCGATAGCCGTCTGTATGACGCGGCGCCAGGCGCTCTGGCGGGTGGTGATGGCCTCGCGGAAGAAGGGCGCCAGGAGCAAGTTGGGTAGTTGCGGGTCCTCTGCATAGGCCGCGCGAATGTCGTCCAGGAAGCGGGCGCGGATGATACACCCGCCACGCCAGATGCGGGCAATTTCGCCGTAGTTCAGGTTGTACTCGTATTCGTGGCTGGCAGCGCGCAGCAGCGCGAACCCCTGGGCGTACGAGCAGATCTTGGCCGCGTAGAGCGCGTCGCCCACGGCTGTAATGAAGGCCTGCCGGTCCCCTGAATAGCGACCTGCGGGGTCGGCCAGGCGCCTGGCGGCCCGCTCTCGCTCCGCCTTGTACGCCGAGATGATGCGCGCCTCCACGGCCGCGTTGATGGTGGGCGTCGGCACTCCCAGGTCCAGAGCATTCTGGCTGGTCCACCGGCCGGTACCCTTTTGCTCGGCCTGGTCCAGGATCAGGTCCACCAGCGGCTGTCCAGTCTCCGCGTCCACTCGCGTGAAGATGTCGGCGGTGATCTCAATGAGATAGGACGAGAGCACGCCCTCGTTCCAGCGAGTGAAGGCCTGGTGAAGTTCGTCCGCCGTAAGCCCCAGTCCCCGGTGGAGAAGGTCATAGGCTTCGGCGATGAGCTGCATGTCGCCATATTCGATGCCGTTGTGGGCCATCTTGACGTAGTGCCCAGACCCCCGAGGGCCGGTGTAGGTGACACAGGGCTCGCCGTCCACTTTGGCAGCGATGGCCGTGAAGATCGGTTCGACCAGGGCGTAGGCCGCCCGCTGCCCACCGGGCATGATGCTGGGCCCCCAGAGGGCGCCTTCCTCGCCGCCAGAGACGCCGACCCCCAGGTATTGGAATCCCGCGGTTTCCAGCTCCAGCGAGCGGCGCTCGGTATCCTGGAAGAAGGAGTTACCACCGTCGATGATCAAGTCACCGGGCTCCAGGTAGCGCTTCAATTCGGCGATAACGGCATCCACGGCGGGGCCCGCCTGGACCATGATCACCACCACGCGCGGCTTCTTGAGCGCACTGATCAGATCCTCAATAGTGTACGTTGCCCGGATGTTCTTGCCTGCGGCTGGCCCTTCCATGAAAGCGGTCGTTTTAGCCCCGGTGCGATTGTATACCGCCACCGCAAAGCCGTTCCGCTCCATGTTGAGCACCAGGTTCTGGCCCATCACGGCCAGGCCGATTAAGCCAATGTCGTATTGGTTCATGGGTCGTCCTCCGATAGGTGATGCGTCAAACGTCAAACGTGATGCTGTCTTTAGAAAGTTGTAGCTCACTCCGAAAGAATCGGCATTCTGCGAACCTCTTGACGTTTCACGTTTGACGTTTGACGAGTTTCTCATACAGTGCCTGCTGCCGCGCAATCGCCTCACGGTAGCGCGCGTGGCGGCTGGCATCCGGCTGGCGCCCCGGGCCGATGAAGACCGGTGCATGTTCCAGGCTGGGTAGGGCGCCAAGGGCTTCGAGGGCAAGGAGCGCTGCGCCTCGGCCTGAAGCATCCGGGACCAGTGAAGGCGCTATCGGCCGTCCGAGCACGTCGCTCATAATTTGCAGCCAGGCGGGCGAGTTAAGAAGAGCGCCGCCGCTGGCGATAAGTTGTGGTTCAGCCGGCAGCAATTGGCGCAATGACTCAAAAACGAGGGCGGTGCGGTAGGCGACAGACTCCAACCCAGCGCGCAGGATGTCCAGAGGGGTAGTCGCCAGCGATAGACCATGGATTGTGGCGCGCGCGTGGCTGGCCCAGCCCGGGGCACGTTCACCGGAGAGGAAGGGGAGCACCGTCAACCCATGTGCATCCGGCTCCATAGCAGCCAGCGCCGTCTCTACTTTCGCCAAATCCCCCAACTGCAAAGTATCCCTCATCCAGGCGAAGACGCTGCCGCCTTCGGTCAACGCCCCCCCGGGCAGTGAGCGTTGCTCATCCACCCGGTAGCACCACAGACCTGCAGGCACGTGAGGAACAGAGCCATGGACGACCGCACGTACAGCACTGGTCGTCCCCACGGTCAGAGCGACCTGCGCGGGCGAGACGCAACCGCTGCCGATGTTGGCCGTGGCACCATCACCTACCGCTGGAAACCAACGCACGTCGCGCAGGGCCGGCCAGCGGGCTGCGAACTCAGGGCACAGGCCACGCCGAGGCACGTGCACATCCGTGAGCGGGGAGAGCTGCTCAACTCGCACCGGGAGCGCTGCCAGCAAAGCCTCATCCCATACCAGGCGGCGCCGGTCTAATAGCCCGGTCCACGAAGCCACTGAAAAGCTGACGGCTGTTTCTCCAAACAGCTTTAGCTCCAGGTATTCACCGATCGATATCCAGCGGGTGACCTGTCGAAAGAGGTCGGGTTGGGTGCGAGCGAACCAGAGGAAACGCGCGGGCAGGTAGCTAGTGTGAAAATAGCAACCGGTGCGATCATGCACGACTGCTTCATCGAATTCAGCCCGCAGCTTATTCACCTCGCCAGCCGACCGGGTGTCGGCGTAGGTCGTCAGAGGGGTGATTGCCTGACCGGCAGCGTCCACCCCAAGGACATTGGTGACAAAGGTCGTCGCCGCGACGCCAGCAACCTCTGCCCGTAAAGGACCGACGCGTAAGAGCGTGCCATCCACACACCGCCACACGACCGCCAGCACTGCATCCGGATCGGCTTCGGCTGCGCCCTCTACGGTCGTGTGGATCTCGACCGGCTCACGCACTTCGGTGCCGTCCACCGCCCGGCCCAGACGGTCGTAGAGCCCAACCCGCACCGACGAGGTGCCGATGTCGAGGGACAAAATATAAGGAGCCTCGGACTGGTTGGGTGTTATAGTAGACATGGAATTGGTTTTCACCAGTAAGCCAAAGGGAACTCGTGGGAACTTTCCTTCTCCAGCCGGTACAACATTTCCCCCGCATGCGGCACGAGCAGAATCCCTTCGTCCTCTCGCCCGGCCCATTCTGCCGGATCGATCGTGGCCGGGTCACGGTAGCCAAGGTTCACGCGCTGGCAGCGCTCGGGTGGGATGCCGGTGGCCAGAGTCACCTGGATGCGCGGCCGCTCCACGCCGTTCTCGAAGGTTCCAATTCCACGCAGGTGTGTCGAGTGGGCCAGCACGCCCCACGGGTAGTCTTTGAAACGATCCCACTGCTTCACGAAATAGTCGCGCACGTGGTAGCCGACTTGGTCGAGGATGTGGCCGTGGGTATAGGAGATCTCGGTGATGTGAGGCGCATAGATGATCACCTCGCCCCCGTCGGCCACGACCGGCTCCAGCTTGTACATGCCCTTGGCCGCCGTCCAGATGTCGTCGTACATCTCCGGCATTACAGAGAGCACCTGGCGGAAGGGCTTGTCCGCGTAGACGATGTGCACCTGCGCCGACAAGTCCGCCGCCTGCGACCAGGCCTCTTCCGGCCGGCCGATGTACAGGCCAGCCAGTCCCTCGCCTTTGGCCACTAGGCAAAACGAGAGCTTGGGCACGTCGATAAAGGATGCTGCCCGATTGATGACGTCGCGGACCGGGGTGTGCTTGGTGCCGATGATCTCGAAACTGGTGATCAGCGCCCCCAGCCAGTGGGTAAAGTTGATGATCTCGGGCCCGGAGATGCCCGGGAAGAAGTATTTGTTACCACCGGAGAAGCCTACGACTTCGTGTGGAAAGACTGGCCCACAGACGATCAACTGGTCGTAATCGAAGATCATCTTGTTCAGCCGCACGGGCACGGCCTGAGAGAGCAGGCCGCGGCTCAGTTCTTCGATTTCGCTGGCCGGGATCACGCCTACAGTTCGGAAAGTATTGGGGTCCTTCCAATGATGGTTGAAGACGCGCACGCCCCGGTAGCGCTCGGCCATCTCCCTGGCACTCACGCCCAATCGCCGCCGGATCGCTTCTTCCGTCATCGGTTGGTGGGTGCCGAGGGCAATCAGATAATCCAGAGCCTCTACCTGGCCCCACAGCAATTCGTGGAAGAGGCGGAAGAATAGGCCGATGGGGCCACTGCGCGTGCC
>JBBITV010000333.1:0-4775 GCA_037440585.1 Chloroflexota bacterium | reverse complement strand
CTTTGCCTGGCCGGGTCTTGGCCTGCTGACTATCCAGGCCATTTACAACCGGGACTACCCGCTGGTACAGGCCGCGGTGTTCTTCCTGGCCGTCAGCTTCGTCGTGATCAATCTGTTGGTAGATGTCTCGTATCAGTTCCTGGATCCGCGCATCCGTCTCCGCCAAAGTCTATGACCATTACACGATCACGCCGGGGTAAACAGTATGCCCAGGGACAGGTGCTACAGCAGTGGGCCGACCTTGTCCAGGCATTTGCTCGTAGCCGTCTGGCGGTTATCGGAGCGCTTCTGCTCACCCTGGTTATCATTGTGGCTTTCGCCGCGCCCTGGATTGCCCCGCACGATCCCCTGGAGCAAAATCTTGGCCTGACCCTTTTGCCGCCTGCCTGGAGCAAGGGCGGTAGCCCCAGGTATCTGTTCGGAACTGATCATTTCGGGCGTGACATTCTCAGTCGATTGTTATATGGTGCGAACGTATCACTGCGCGCTTCCGGTTTTGCGGCGCTCTTTGCAATGGTGCTCGGGGTGGCGATTGGTTTGATGGCCGGGTACTACGCCGGTGTCGTCGAAGCCGTGCTCATGCGGATTGTAGACGTCTTTTTGGCATTCCCACTGATCCTCCTGGCTCTGTCGCTGGCGGCTATTCTGGGCCCCAGTCTACGCAAAGTGTGTCTTCATTGCTTGACCAGATTGGGTAGGTGCGATTTGGGTCGTTGATGAAGCGGAACCCGTCCACACGTACACGCTGTCCCCGCCAGATCAAGACGATCAGCTTCAGCATCTCGTCCAGTTGGCTGCGGAATAGTTCGGCAAACGCGTTGTCGGGAATCAGAGGAAGTTAGGACGATCAGGTCAGGCGGGCGATCGGCCTGGGCGATGAACTCACGTGCGGCCGCCAGGTAATCCGACACCATGTACAGATCGCCCAGCAGGATGTTACCGCCGATGCGTGGGATCAGCGGCAGAGCGTGAATCAGCGCGGGCGTCAGAAATGAGCCGTGCGAGGTGTCGAAATGAAAAGGCGAATTCTGGTTATGGTACTGGTGGCTGCCCTGGCAGTCCTGGCTGTCGTGGCGGTCGCACACGCGGAGACGACGGTCGAGGGTACCGGGACGCTGGTGGCGCGTGGCGCAGGCTTCGCCCACATCGAGGGCGACGGCAAGATTGCCATCCGTGGCCGGGGTGTTGGGGTGGTCTGCATCGTCGGCGCGGAGTCGCTGGAGGCTCGCGGCAGGGGCGTGAAGGGAACCTGCGCGGACGGCGCGGGCCAGCTCTTCAGGGCCTGGCGCGGTAGCCTGGTGGCCCAGGGCCATGCGCTGGACGTGAAGATGGCCGGCGGCCTGATCGAGTTCAGGACCGGAACATCAGGAACCGGAGGGTAGACTTTCATGACGAGTGGCAGGAAGGCCTTGGACTGTGATCGCAATTGGGCGTCTTCCAGCGTTACCCCTGGTGACTCTCCCTGGTAGAAGGCATTGCTGTCAGACAGGTAACGAAGTAGGGTGCCCGGTGTGTCAGCCAATAACTTGAAGCGACCTGTGGCTACGGTGAAGGTCCCGCTGGTGCTTCCTCCCAGAATAGTAGCGCCATAATCAATCCGCCCGGTGTTCTGGTCGACCCGGTTCTCGATCACCGTGGGCAGGGTTGGGCCGGGCGTCAAGGCCGTAGCCGGCGCCCCGCTGCTATCCACGACCTGGAGCAGGGCCGGGTCGAAGCTCAGGTGTAACTCGACTGTGTCGAGGGGGAGGCTGCCGGCCATGGCCAGCAAAGTCAAGGTAACCACCTCGCCGGGAGCGAGGCGGACGCTGGCCGGCTCAATGCGGAGGGTAACCCGGGGTGTTGCCTGGCCCATTTCATCCCCCACTGAGTCGTCCGCCGAATGTTCTGGTGTGGCCAGGGCCGGAGCCGCCTGGGTCGCGCAATCGATGGGCCCCGTGCGTCCATAATTGCTGGCCAATAGGGATAGATCGGCCCCAGATACCTGCCCATCCCCGCTAAAGTCGGGCCGAGGATCGTAGCCTGGCTCTCCCGACCGCCTGCCATAGGCAGCGGCCAGGAGGGACAGGTCAGCCCCGGCCACCCGGTCATCCCCGTTGGCGTCACCGGATGGCATCGTACAGAAGTTGACCGGCTCTCCGGTCACCGGCAAGGCCAGGTTGCGACGGCGTGTACTCAGGGTCTGGCTCCCTTTAACCGTGACATCATAGAGGCCGGCCGGGAGCCCGGTCACCTGGAAGTTCCCGGCCCCATCCAGGGTTGCCGTTGCCAACGCCACCGGCGCCGTGCCAGGTGGAGCGCCCGGGGTGTAGAGGCTGAGCTGTACGCTTTGGCCCTGGAGGCGTTCCGGACTCGTCCGGCCTTGCCAGCCGACCCGGCCTCTAAGCCCCCCAGCCTGGACCATGACCTGGCTGCCAGCCCGGCTTCCGGTGACGTCCCTGCTCTGGTAAAAGACGGCGCTGGTCGCCTCGTACCGGACGAGCGAGCCCTGGGTGCTTGTTTCGGCCAGAGCTTTGAAGCACATCGTGGCCAGGGTAAAGGTGCCGGTCACACTCCCCCCCAGTTTGGTTGCCGTGAAATCAATCGTTCCGATCGCGTTATCGACGCGGTTCTCAAGCACCGTGGGCAGGGCGGTTCCCGGGGTGACCTGGTTACCCGGATTGCCATTGGCGTCGACAACCCGGAAAATAGCAGGGTCGAAGCGGAGGTGAAGTTCGGCCGTGTCCACGGGCTGAATGCCCGCCTGAGCCTGAGCGTCCAGGCAAAAGATGGCGTTGACGCCAACCGTGATATTAGCGGGCACGATGACCAGGGAAACCCCGGCGCCGGGGCCAGTCGTAGCCGTGGGTGTCACGGTGGGCGGCGGAGTTGGCGAAGAAGTCTGGGTCGGTGTGCTGGGGGATAGTGTTTGCGTTGCTGTGGGTGTGAGCGTTGGTGTGGACGTCCTGGTGGCTGTGGCTGTAGGTGTCACGGTACGGGGGGGCGTCCGAGTAGCGGGGGGCGTAGGCGAGGGGGTGGCGGTTGGCGTGCGGGTCGCAGTGGCTGAAGGGGTTGGGGTCGAAGTTGCTGTTGGGGTGGGTGGCAGGAGCTCCGCGACAGCGCCCAAAACGTTTAGCTTGCCATAGCCCCAGCGATTGTTTGGCACGGTCCCGGTAAACGTATCCGCCCGGGCGTGGCGGGTCAACAAACTCTTCACCTGGGCGGCATCGAGTTGGGGCCTGGCTTCCAACAACAGGGCGGCTGCGCCGGTGACGTGCACCGTCGAGAAGCTCGTACCGGACGCTACCGCGTGCTGCCCGTCACGTAGTACGTACTGGGACGAGGGAAACATCGAGTAGACGGGCCAACGGGCCGCGCCGGACGAGTAGGACGAGCCAATCACCTGGCCCGGAGCCGTGATTTCTGGCTTGAGACGCCCGTCGCGGGTTGGCCCGCCGCCGGAGAAAGTCGCGAGGTCGCCAATGGGCGCGCTGATGCTGTGCGGATTCCCATCGACATCGGTCCAGGAGTTCTTGGTGGTATATGCACCCACGGTGATGGCGTTGCGGCTGGTGCCGGGCACGCGCAGGCGCATGGTGTCATCGATGTCTGAGGTAAACTCGGCCCCGGTGGTCCAGGCGTGGAACCGGCCGTCGGTCATCGATATTTCAGACAACAGCAACGACCAGCGGCCTTTCCACCTGGCCGTCGCGTATAGCACCAGAGTGATTTCTTTGTCTCCATTGTTGGGGTTGTTGGTCGAGGAGGTCAGGCAGGTAAAGTGGGTGACGTCTGCGGGATACGCGCAATAGGATGGCTCTCCCGGGTACAAGACCTTATCGTAGATGTAACCATCCGGCCGTTGCCAGGTGGCGACAAACGAATCCGAGCCGGAGTACCACAGATCGACCCAGGTGACGGCATAGTATCCCTCTGGCGCAGCCGGGACCTCGAAATCGAGGTACTTCCTCTTCATGCGTTCCACGGCGCCAGCCGCATGAATATGCCGATCACCCTCCACCCCGCTGGCGATGACCGCCACCTTGCCGGGCTTGCCCGGTCCGGTCAGGTTGTCGATGGCCAGCTCCAACAAATCCGTGCCGTCGTGGGCCCCCAGCGGGGTGCCCAGGCCCAGGTTGACCACGTAGGGTTTGCCCAGTTCAGCCGCTTTCTGATCGATGAAGTTGAGCGCAGTCAGCAGATCGGTTTCCCAGAACCCGGCATCTGTCCGTCTTTCTGCATTGACCACGATCAGATCGGCCTCCGGCGCCATGCCGATATAGGTCCCAGCCGGCACACCGTTACCGGTGGCCCGGCCGTTGCCGGCGGCGGTACCGGCGCCGTGCGTCCCGTGCCCGACCCTATCCTCGTGGCGGACCACCTGATTAATCCGCAGCGCCCAGCCATTGAGGGTACCGGTGACGTATCGTTCAAGATCGATGACTCCTCACAGATATATTTGCCGTTGATCCTGCGAACTCAATGAAGTTTAACGATTGAGACGTAAAGATTGTTTTTTGACGCACCAGCGGCTGGCGAGGTGGCCTGATGGCTCAAGGGGCCACCTGGATATCAAGATGATCGGCGGCGTGATCGAGTCCAAGGCCAAAGGCACAGAAGTTCCCGGCCCCATTCAGGGTTGCCGTTGCCAACACTAACGGCGTCGCTCCAGGTGGAGCGCCCGGGGTGTAGAGGCTGTGGCCGAAGGACACGGGGGGAATCAGACGTTCGATTCCCCCCACGTGTTTTGCGATATAGTTCTGTCAGGGGCCTGGGACGTAGACGATTCGCAGAATGGG
>JBBITV010000332.1:0-4776 GCA_037440585.1 Chloroflexota bacterium | reverse complement strand
AACCAGCCCGAAGGGCTTTGCTCTTTCAGCCCACGGCTTCCAGCCTGGGGTTTCTGAGCGATTGACGTAAATAAACCAACAGTATCTCTTCCAGTGGCCCGATCCTTCACGACCGATCTACGCACTTCAACGCCCGATGCGTTGACATCTTTACCGGACCTGGGAGGAATCATGAACCGCGTCCCGATCGCCTGGGCAATAGGCTGGTTGATCCCGCTTCTCATCCTACCAGCCTTTACTACTCACCCGGCCAGCGGCGTCGACCTGGATTACCGTAGCTACCTGCCGCTGATCCGCCGCGCCCGGCAGCCCTCGCCGCCGTCTGCGCTCCAGTACGGAGCCAACATCGCCGCCATCGATCACGCCAACTATATCCGGGATATGGGTTTCGGCTGGATGAAGGGTTTTGTGAGCTGGCGGGTCACAGAGCCGAATCCTGGCCAGTTCAACTGGGGCGACTTCGAGAACAATATCACCTTCGCCCGCAACAACAACCTCAAGCTGCTGCTGCGGGTCGACCGGGCGCCGGACTGGGCGCGTGACTGCTGCTCCGAGACTGCGCCGCCGCGCGAGGATCGTCTGGACGACTGGGCGCGCTTTCTGACGGAAATGGCCAGGCGCGGCCGCGGCCGGGTCCACGCCTACGAAATCTGGAACGAGCCCAACCTGCATTACGAGTGGGGCAACCGGCGACCCGATCCGGCACGCTTCACCCGTCTACTCCAGCGCGCCTATCCAGCCATCAAGGCGGGCGACCCCAACGCCATCGTCGTCAGCGGCGGCCTGGCGACGACCGGTAACGACCGCAACGACGACGTCGCCCGCAGCGACACCCAATACATCCAGGCTATGTACGGCGCTGGCGTCCGGGGCTTTTTCGACGTCTTGGGCGTCCACCCGTACGGCTTCGCCTACGCGCCCGAGCAGGATCCCGGCCTGGTCAATGGCCTGGCGTTCCGCCGCGCCGAGGAGCAGCGCACCATCATGCTCGCCAACGGCGACACGCGCCCAATGTGGGCCACCGAGTTCGGCTGGGTGCTGGACCCCGCCCAGTACGGCAGCACCTGCACCCTGGGAGAGCACCAGTGGATGCGCCAGCCTGAGGCCACCCAGGCCGACTACCTGGTGCGCGCCTACCAGTACGCGCGCACCCACTGGCCCTGGATGCAAGCCATGTTTATCTTCAATCTGGACTTCGCCACGGACTACTGGCAGGGTGGTTGCCAATCCGGCGGCAACGCCTACTGCAACCTACCTCGCTGGTACTCGATCCTGTACCGGGACAACCCGTGCGACCCGGCGCGCAATCCGATCAAGGAGCGGGCGGCATATGGGGCGCTGCGGGCGATGCCGAAGTGAGAAGGTACACAGGTAGACAGGGAAACAGGTACATGGGTACTTGGGTACCTGTGTACCCGTTTTACGCCTCACGCGACGGCGCGTTGTTTCCCGGTTCCAGGTATTGCTCTCTGATCTGGTTGTATGCGAACGACGCCATCGTCGCCAGGACGCCCACCACAGGGATGCCGAACAGCGCTCCCCAGAACCCGGCGACACGAATCCCGATGAGTAGCGCGGCGAGAACCAGGAGCGGGTGCATCCCCAGCGCCTCGCCGATGATGCGCGGTATCACCGCATTGAAGAGGAGCTGCTGGAACACGAATAGCACGAGGAACACCGTCAGCGCCGTGCCTGGCTGGCCTTGCACCAGGGCGATGAAGGTCGGCAAAATGACGGCGAGGGGTGCGCCGACGAGGGGGATTAGCATCATGATAGCCGAGGTCACGCCGATGACGAGGACGAAGCCCAGGCCGCTGAGTTGCATCACGATCATCGTCCCCAGCCCGGCCAGCACGGCCGCAATCACCTGGCCACGCAGGAATCCACCGAACGTCCGGTCGACGCTGGCGAAAAAGTACCGTGCATCATCCTGGAGTGCCGGCGGAACGAGAGCCAGGATGCCCTGGAGCAAGCGCGGTCCGTCCAGCATCATGTAGAAGCTGAGGATGAGTACCAGGAACAGGTTGGCGACCAGCGTCGCCAGGCTGGTGAGCAGCCCGACTGCGTTCTGCGCCAGCACCGTGGCGATATTCCGGGCATCCTGCACCCACTCACGGTACTGGGTCACCGTTGCCAGGTCAGACGTCTGGATAGGCAGACCGCGCCGGGCTAATTCGTCTTGTACCGTCTGGAGGAGCAATGGTGCCTGCGCAGCATAATCCGGGATACGGCTGGCAAGCTGAATGGACTGATCGGTCACGATGGGCAGGAGGAATATGCCGCCCACGATCACCACGAACACCACGCCCAGGTAAAGCAGGCTCACCGCCAGGCCCCGACCCACACGCACCCATCCCAGCACAGTCGCGACCCGCCTATAGCCCCGTTGGCGCAATGCCTCTACGACGCCGTTCGGCACGGCGAAAGCCGTGATCGCTCCCACCAGTGGACTCAAGGTAAAAGCGACCAGCCAGGCCAGGAAGAACAGCAGAATGATGTCGCCGAAGAAGTTGGCCAGGGAGAAAAGCCAGCTCAGCAGCCAGATCAGGCCGATGAGGGCCAGTAGGAAGGTTAGGGGGCGGGGGATAAGCTCACGTTGCATACTGAACCGTATTGTGATTATACCCTGTTCTACGAACGCAGTCAACACATAAAGAACGACCGCCGATAGCGAACAGCTAACCACTGCCCCAAGATAGGCAGCGGTCGGCAGTCCGCGGTCGGCGGTCGCAGGCGGAGCGAGCAACCAGGCGCCGTCTACTGCAGCGCCCCGGCAAACTCCAGTTCCGTCTCGATGTTCTCCATTGCCCGGCAGTGGCATACCGGCGATAAATGGTGATATATCGTGTGAGACAAGTACCCAGGTACCCAGGTAGCCAGGTACACAAGGAAACGGAGAGCGTATTCCCTATTTCCCTGTGTACCTGTATACCTGTTTACCTGGGTACCTCTTCATGTTTTACGCGGCCAGCAGTTTCTCCAGGACTGCTCTCGAACTCGCCTCCACCTGCGTGTGGATGCTCCCGCCGTGGCTGTCCATGGTCACCACGGCCGGGAAGTCCACTACGCGGATTTTCCAGAAGGCCTCGGGCACGCCGAACTCCAGCTTGTAAACGTCCTCGACCTCTTTGACCGTCTGCGCGATAAGAGTCGCTGCGCCGCCGATGGCATGGAGATAGACTGCCTTGTAGTCCTGGCACGCCTTGAGGGTGCGAGCGGCCATGCCGCCCTTGCCGATGATGGCTTTGACGTTGAAGTGTTTGATGACCAGGTCTTCGTACACTTCTTCGCGGATGCTGGTCGTCGGGCCGGCGGCAACAAACTCGTAACGACCGTCGGGCCGTTTGCGCACGACCGGGCCGCAGTGGTAGATGACGCCGCCGTTCAAATCGGCCTTGAGGTGCTCGTAGACTTCGAGCTCGCTGGCGGGGGGCTTACCCTTCGCTCCGCTCAGGGCAGGCTCCTTGATGAAGCTCTCGACCATGTACTTGTGGGCCGTGTCGCGGGCAGTTAGCGCAATGCCGGACAGCAAGACCTGGTCGCCCACGTGCAGGGCGGAGATGGCCTCGTCGGAAATTGGGGTCTGGAGCTTGAACACTTTACTCATAGGTCACCTCGCCATTGCGAACGATCATGCTGCGCCGCCGGTCGGCCCAGCACATGTAGGAGACGGAGACGAAGAAAGACGCCGGCAGCCGGTGCAGCGCGCCTACCTTGACACCCATCACCGTGGTCTTGCCGCCGAAGCCCATCGGGCCGATGCCGAGGCTGTTGGCCTCCTCGGTCAGTTTTTGCTCGAATTTGGCGAGCTCGGGGTCTGGATTCGCGTCGTCCAGCTTGCGCTGCAGTTGCTCTTTGGACTTGAGGAACGAAGATCCCCGGTCGCCGCCGATGGCGACGCCCATGACACCGGGCGCGCACCCCTGGCCCTGCGCGCGCCACACCGCGTCCAACACTGCCTTGCGCACACCCGCCAGGTCGCGCCCGGCGTTGAGGGTGTCGTCGGGCAACGAGTATTGGGCGCCGCAGTTCTCTGAGCCGCCGCCCTTGAGTAGCAGATCGACTTTGAGGAAGTCCTTGTCCCATTCCTCAAAGTGGATGGTTGGAAAATCAATACCCAGGTTGTTGCCACTGTTCTTGCCCGTGAGCGAGTCGACGGCGTTGGGTCGCATATAGGCGCGTTCGGTCGCCAGGGCCAACCCTTTGCGAATCTGCTCGCGGAGCGTTGCTTGGGACCAGCCAGTGGGGTAGTGTACGTGGAAAATCGGGGTGCCGGTGTCCTGGCAGACCGGGCTGGAGGTACGCCGCGCCAGGGCGACGTTCTCCAGGATCGTGTCCAGCGCGCTCTGCGCGGGCGAGCCGGCATCCTCGCGCTCACGCGCCTCGCGCAGCGCCTTCTCCACATCGGCCGGCAGATCAGTAGATGTCCGGCGCACCAATTCGGCCAGGGGTTCAACCAAATCGGGTACAGGCATAGTGTCCTCCTTCATCGCTCAAACCTGTCAGGTCTCAAACACCTGACAGGTTTTTGTCTGCTCACAAATCGAAAATGCAATCCACCTGATTGTATCACGCAGAGGTCCAAATGGGGTCTAAGTTAGGTCCAACTTCGGTCGTAAGGAAGCAGACCTGCCAGACCAGGCACAGACGACGTGGGGCAAGTTAGAAGCGGATGCCGAAATTGGTATTATATGCGTAGCTCCGGGATCTGTCAAAAGTTCAGGCGGGTATACACCCTATCGCCAAGAAACGGTTGACACCCTGTTGTGTCTGGTG
>JBBITV010000331.1:0-4791 GCA_037440585.1 Chloroflexota bacterium | reverse complement strand
ATCATTTGAGTGAACCATTTCCGTTCGGTAACATTATCATTTGATTTGACACGCATTCCGACTGTCGGGAAGACGTTAAAAATTGGTCAAAATCCTGGGATGACGTGCGCTGAATGCTACTGGGGACAATATCCGCCGGAAGCTGAAATTGCTAGGAATTGCCGCATGATATGACGGGACCTCTCAAAGAATCATATGCCCTTAACTGTAGAATTTAACGCTAGATGTCAGGAAAAGGTCAGGTTTTGGTCAGAGCGGTGTCCAGTATATCAGGGGAAGTCGTGATAAAATTAGATGTGTAGTTGGGTCTTACCCCAGAACTGCCCCGCCCGAGTTCATTCTGAGGCTGCACCGACCTGCGTCGGATATTCCCGCTGCCGGGCAACTGCGACTCCCGGCCTACTCGCGAGAGGAAGCGCATGAAAGTACTGGTAGCCAGCAAGTCCTTGCCCGTTTTCGATGTGCTCCAGGGTGTGAGGGATGTCGAGCACCGGGTAGCCCTCTTCACCGGCCAAGTTTATGATACCCTACCTGGCAGCGACCTGGTCATCATCGACTTCGACGACCTGGTCCCCCACCCCTACTCCGTCGAGATGCTCAAAGGCGTCCTGGCCGAGGCCGGGGTGCTCTTCGTGGCCAGCGCCGAGTTCCTGGCCCAGCCTGACCGCTGGATCACCGAGGCCCGCCGGCGCAGGGGCGAGATTCACCAACTCCCCGATAAACGTACCATTGCCTTTGTCTCGTATTCCGGCGGCACGGGGAAAAGCACCCTGGCGATTGACACCGCTCTTCACTTTGCCCGCCGCACCCGCATGCCTACCCTGCTGACCGAGTTCTGCCATGGCGAGTCCTCATTGGCAACGCTGACCGGCCTGGAGATGCCCCACCTATTCGACCTGGTGACCCAGTTGGACCTCCGCCCCCGCAAATGGCAGGGCGTCACCCTGATCCCGATGGACTACGAAAACTGCCGCGACCTATCGGCCAACCTCATCGGCAAATACCTCAAGGAACAAATGGCCGCCCACGTGCTGACGGTCGTGGACTGCCGTTGGCCCCACGCCCTCGTCAGCCCCGTGCGCGACGAGGTGGATCAGTGGTTCGTGGTGGGAGCGCCTCGAGCCGACGCCGTGGAAAATGCCCGCAAGCTGGCTCAGGAGTTGGGCAGCAAAGCCGCGATCATTCTGAATCAGAAAGGGGGCGCCCTGGACGGCCTGGCTCTATCGGGAGTGGAGCGGGCCCTGGACCTGCCCCTGATTGGGCAACCGGAACGGTTTGAGGGCCAGCTCGGCAAGGCGGTCCTGGCCCAGACCTACGGACCACAGACCTGGAGGAAATATGAACCGAAGAGTGCTCTTGCTCGGCTTGGCGCTGCTTTTGGGCTTGGCGGGCATCGGTAGCATCGTCAAAGACCTCCTCACGCCGCCACCGCCGCCTCTTATGGTCAAGGTAGCTGTAGCGGGCCAGAACATCGGTACGTACACCGTCCTTGAGCCAAGCATGGTGCGGGAGGAGACCAGGCGCGAAACTGAGGCGCAGGGAGCCTACAAGATCGGGAGGATCGAGGACGTCACCGACAAGATCACCATCCGCCCGGTCCAGGCTGGCGAGCTCATTAGTCGCGACGCCGCCAGCCCCATCCAGGACTTCCGCTTCGTCCGCGACCTGGGGTTGGAGATCACCAGCTTCCCGGCGCGCTTCGACGAGACCGTCGGTGGGCAGGTCAAGCCGGGCCATCGCATCAACATCTACGGCTATCACCAGGAATCAGGGCAACACAAGCCCGAGGTGATCCTGGTGGCCTCCAACGTGTGGGTGGTGGACGTGCGTACCACCCGGGGTGAAAAGGCCGGCCAGCCCGAGCCGACTCCTGATGCCAGTGGAAGCAGCCTGTTCAGTGTCGGCCAGGCGGCGCGCCAGCCGATGCCGGCCAGCATCGTCACCGTCGCGACCGAGCCACAGATTGTGTGGCAAATTGTAGACGCACTGGGGGCGCGGGGTTTCGAGGCCTGGGTGAGCCTGGCGGGCAACCAGGTATGGACGCCCACCGCCACCCCGGTTCCGCCCACGGCCACGCCGGTTCCGCCCACGGCTACGCCCCCTGCGACTGGTCCTGGCGGTACGACCCCCGGTGCTCTTCCTCCACCCGGCGGCACGGCTGCGCCTACCCCCCGCATATTGCCGCCGACAGGAGGCCCCTAGTAATGGCTGGCCCCAATCGGCATGACTATAACGCCCTGATCACAGGTGTCCAGGATTACTGCGTCAAGAAAGAGATCGTGGTCCCCCGTTGGCGGCGCTATCCCAACGAGGATGAAAGGGACGCCTTCCACGCCAACGTCCTGCGGGCCATGCGGGAGTTGGGCTTCGACCTGGCTGAAGAGGACCGGCAGGAAGTGGCCAGGGAGGTGGCCCAGCGCATCATCGGGTTAGGTGTGTTGCAACCGTTCCTGGAGGAAGAGGGTGTAGAGGAGATCATCGTCCGCGATGGCTTCGTCCAGACTGAGCGCGAGGGCCAGATCCGGGATGAGGGCTACCTGGCCTCGGATGCGTATTTCTACCGCCTGGCGCGCCGCATCGCCGACCTGGAGGGCAAGGAACTGGGCGCGGAGGAACCCCAGATCAAGGTTGGCTTGCCAGATGGGTCGCGCCTCACGGCCACCATCCCGCCCCTGTCTCGCGACGGTACGGCGATCAACATTCGCCGCTTCGCTTTGAAGAAGATGACCTTCGACGATTTGCTGAAGCGGGGGGCCGTGGACGAGGAGACGGTTGATTTCCTAGCTGAGGTGGCGGGTGCGATGAAGGTCAGCGTCATGTTTTCTGGCCGGCCTGGCTCGGGGAAGACCACCTGGCTCAATGCCTTCTCCCGCCATATCCCAACCCACGCTCAGGTGTCGTGCATCGAAACTTTCCAGGAGCTGCAGCTCCACGTTCCCCACCCCCATCACCTGGTGGTGGAGGAATCGGCTGAGGCGATGAGCCAGGCCATTAACACGACGATCCTGCGGATGCGACCCGACGTGTTAGTCGTTGGCGAAGTGGTGTCACGGGAAGCGGTGGAGTATATTATGGCTCTGAACCTGGGTATCGTCACGCACACGACCACCCATTCCCACAACGCGCACCTGGCTCTGGTGCGCCTGGAAACTCTGTCGCGCCAGTCGGACATCCCTATCGAGGCCCGGCAGGAGATCATCGGGGCCGGGCTGGGGTTGGTCGTGCACCTGGCCAAAGACTACGATGAGAAGGGTAAGGCTTACCGGCGCCATCTCCAGGAATTGCTGGCGGTGCGGGGTGCCCGTAACGGCACTTACGAGACCCAGATATTGAAGCGCTGGGATGGCAAAGGGTGGACGCCCCTCGAAGGTGGAACGTGGCTATGGCAACACTAGCTATCGTCGCCGGGCTGCTGATCGTGATCTACGTGGTGGTCGAGGAGGTGGCCTACCGCACCCGAGGGCGGCGCCGTCGCGTCCAGACCGAGTTGCATCCTATCCTGCGCCAGGATTGGCGGACCTATGTACCCTTCTTGTTAGGGATCGCCCTGGCTCTGCTGTTCCGGTCGCCGTTGATCAGTGTGTACGTGCTTGTGATCGGCGCTCTGGCCACGCTGTATTTTTTCAACCGGTCAAAGGTGAATGAGCGGGCGCAGATGGATCGCCAGGTAAGCCAGCTCATCCTGGCCTTCCGGAGCATCTACAAGATCCGTCCTGCGGTATTCTCGGCGTTGGAGGAAGCGCACAAAAAGGTGGATGAGCCTCTGGCAGGCCACGTCGCCCTGGCGGTGCAAACGTTCTACGTCACCGCCGCGCCGGACCGCGCTTATGCTGAGCTGCGCGGTCGGGTGGACAATCCCTATCTCAACCAGTTTCTCTATATCCTGGAACGCAGCGAGACGGCCCGCCGCGAGGCGGTGATGGAGTCGCTGGACAGGCTGATGGAGCGATGCCAGCGCCATGCTCAACTGCGCGACAAATCCGAGGTCGAGCTGACGGCCATTACCGGACAGACACGCTTCATCCAAATCATCAGCCTGATCATCATCTTCTTCATCGCCGCTACCAGCCTGCGCGAAGCGTACACTGAATCGCTGGGTGCCCAGGTGCTGTTCGTCGGCCTGGCCACGGTAGCAGTTGCCACGTCGTGGTACATCGACCGGCGCACGGTCGCCTTGAAGGAGCGTATTCTGTGATAGGGCTGGGACTGATCCTGATGGCGGTTGGCCTGGCATTGCTGGCCTCGGATGACCTGATCTACGGCCTGTGGCGCGTGGGGCGTTTCCAGCAGCGACTTTCGCCCGGCGGACCGTTCACCCAGCTCAAAGGTTACCTGGCGCGCTGGCTGGGATGGAATCGCTTGAAGGTCGAACTGACCGAGGTGCGAGACTTCATGGTCAACCTGCAGCTCGCCATCTCCCTGGAGGAGACGCTCTCGGGAGCCCTGGTCAGAACGGCCGAACAGTTCACCGGTCGTGGCGACTTCGGCCAGCGGCTCAAGCGACTCGTACAGACCCGCCTGGCCCTGGCCCCGGAGGAGGTAATCCGGGGGCTGGCCACGGACTTTCGCTCCGTCCATCTGCAGGACGTCGTCACGCGGCTGAACCTGGCCCGGGACGGGGGGCTCTCCCACGTGGAGGCCCTGGAGGTCAGCGTCGAAGTGATCGAGAACGAGATTCGCTCAGGTGTTGAGAGGGACATCCAACGGGCTCCCATCATCCTGACGGTGCCCATGGTGGTGGGGGTGTTCTTTGCAGCGTTGGCACTGGGTACCTATCCGCTTTTCAAACTG
>JBBITV010000330.1:0-4816 GCA_037440585.1 Chloroflexota bacterium | reverse complement strand
CGTCAAACGTCAAACGTCAAACGTCAAACGTCAAACGTCAAACGTCAAACGTAATGAAGTCTATAAGGAGTTGTATCTCACCCTGCGAGATTCAGCCTCCAGTGAACCTCTTCACGTTTGACGTTTGACGTTTTGAGGGCAAGCGATGGCCGCAGACATCGGATTGGTGAGCCGTGTGCCGCTCTTCAAGGGGTTGGCTGAGTCGGAGTTGCGCGAGGTTGCGCGGCGGTTTCGTGAGGAGCATTTTGAGGCTGACGAGTACCTGTTCTTCGAGGGAGATCCGGCTGATAAGCTCTGGGTCGATAAGACAGGCCAGATCAAAATGCTGAAACACTCAGAGAGCGGTCAGGACGTTATCCTGCATGTGGTCACCTCCGGCGAGCTCTTTGGAGCGGCGGGCACGTGGGGTGAACGAGTCTATCCCGCCTCGGCCCAGGCCCAGACAGCTTGCACCGTGTTGTCCATGCACGTGGATGACTTCGCCGACCTGATGCGCCGCTATCCGTCCATCGCGATGGCGGTGATTACGGTGATGAAGGATCGTCTCAAAGATGCCCACGAAATGATGCGCCGGCTGTCTGCTGAACGGGTCGAGCGGCGCATCGCGCATATCCTGCTCAAGCTGGCCGAAAAAGTGGGCAAGCGCACCGAGGCCGGCATCGATCTCGACATGCCGCTGCCGCGCCAGGATCTTGCCAGCATGACTGGCACGACCGTCGAGACCGTCAGCCGGGTGCTCAGCAAGTGGCACCACGAGGGCCTGATCAAGGCCGGCCGTGAGCACGTGGTGATCGTTGAGCCGCACCGGCTGGTGATCATTGCTGAAGACTTGAACAAAAAGTAAGAACAGGACTCGACTTCGGCAAATCTTCGTGCTTGACCCGATAAGAAGAAGATGCTAAACTTGGGAGAGGATTAGCTTTGCACTGTGCCTAAAGGAATTCCCCCAGGGGAAGAAGAGAAGAAACACGTGGAATTACAACAACTTATCCGCGAAATCCATTGGATCGAATGGCAATTACGAAAATTTGAGGATAAGTATGGGGTTTTATCGCGGGATTTTTACCAGGCGATGGAATCCGGTCAATTGTCCGAGTTCGATGATGGTGAAGCACCGCACTTCTACGATTTTCTCGAATGGCACGGGCTATACAAAGTGTGGCTCCGGCGTGAGCAGACCTACCGTGAATTATTGCATCAGCAGTCGCTACCGGAACAATTGCGCCGGACGATTCGTGGCCTCATCCCAACGATCCAACACTCGCCTCTACCCATCCCCGTCATAAGCACATCCCGCCCGATATCAAACACAATCGCATCCCGGCACCTGGCCTGAGCTTAACTCAGCCCAACCTGCCATTTCTGGTTGAGGAAATCGAGCAGCAGACAAAAGGGGCAAACTGATTCGCTCATTCTGCCGTTTTCGTAATGAGTTAGCCGTTTGTTCTTGCACCGACAGTAGGGTCATTACTTGGAGGACTGTTGGGTAGTGAGAATCAGGGTTAAGGGTTGAACTCTGATCCTAATATGCGAAGAATATGCTCCAAAACCCGCTATTTCAGAATATTGATCAGGCTGCGGCCGTCTACTGTTGCTGCCGGCTCGAAGCCGAGCAACCGTGCAACCGTCGGCGCGACGTCCACAACGCGCACCGGGCCAGGATTGGCCCCGGCGTGGATGCCAGGGCCGGCTGCCACGAAGATCGCCCGCATCTCGGGCAGGCTGGCATCGTAGCCGTGCTGGCCGTAGAACTCGGTGGGCTCGAAGACGGCGGCCTTGTCCCGCTGGAAGCTGGGATAGAAGCCGGGACGCGCCTGGGCAACCACGTCGCCGGCGTTGGGTGTGTCCAGGTGCAGCGCGGGCAACTCCTCGCGACGCAGGATGCGGGTGAACACCGGCTGCCCGTCAACCGGGTCCTTGATCTCCCCCAACGCCCGTACAATGTCGTCTTGGACTTGAGCATAATCGGACTGGGGCACGCTGCCGTTCTGCTCGCGGCCAGCCAGGTTGACGTAGACGTGGACCGTGCCCCCGGACGTGACGGCGTTGGCCTTGGTTCTGGCAATGTCGATCAGCCCTCGCCCGCCCGGCTCCAGTACCATCAGTCCCTTGTCGATCAAAACCTTATTGACGTAGACGTAGCTGTGGATGGGCGCCATGCCGTGGTCTGATACCACGAGGAGGTTGGTCCTGGCTGGCTCGACGGCTTGCAGCAGCCGGCCGATTTCCGCATCAACCATGGCGTAAGCGCGGCGGTAGTTGGCCGCGTAAGACTGCGCGTGCTCGGCGTAGCCCTTTTGGCGCGGGTCGGCCAGGAGGAATTGGTGGCCGAAGGCGTCGGTCGGGTCCTGCCAGGTGAACATCAGGTCGGGCTGATAGGTGTTCCACACGTAAGCCGCGACGTCCGTCGTCCAGCGCGCGGCCCGCTCGGCCATGGCAATGTAGTCCGCTTCGCCGATCCAACCGTGCTCGAAAGCGTAGGAATCGGGCGTGGGCGGGGACGCGCCAAAGCGCCCGTTGATCGCCTGGGCCAGCTCGGGCGGCGACGCCTGGTTGTAGATCACGTGGCTCTGGTAGAGGGTAAAGTTTGCCAGGTCGGGGTTGGTGATCTTGAACCAGGCGGCGCTCTTGAGGCGATCGCTGATCTCCAGCCTGGCCCACGTGTCCGCCGTCAGCCGGGCGCTCGCCGGGCCGATGCTCTTGTCATTCTTGGCGAGAAAGAAGGTGTCGTAGTTCGCCTGGCCATCGTCGGTGATATCGGCGGCCAGGATGTGGATCGTCGCCAGCGTGGAGCCGTCTTTCTTGATGGCAAATGTCGTCTCCCGGGGCGGGCTGAAGGAGTTTGGGGCGCCGGCCCAACCATTCGCTGCCTGGAAGCGGAAGACGTATTGGTTCGAGAGGGCCTCGCTGGCGCCGAAGGCTACGGTGTAATCTGCCTGCTGGCTGTTGGGCGAGTCTAACCCTGCTCCAGGCCAGATCACCGTGGCAGTACGTAGCCCCGCCTTCATGGCCGTGCGCCACACCGGCTCCACCCCATAAGTTGGCCCGGACAATCCACTCACCGTCGAATAGATCGGTTGGTTGGGCAGGTGGTACGTGTTGGCGACCACGCCCGTCTTGCCAGGATAAGAACCGGTGGCCAGGCTGGCGTGCGCGGCGGCTGTCAACGATGGATCGACGGTCTGCGAGTAGGGTGCCTTAACCCCGCTGGCGGCCAGTTTGGCGAGATTCGGCATCGTCCCGTCCACCAGGCTTTGATCCAGGATGTCGGCGCGGGCGCCGTCCAGGGAGAGGACGATCACGCCGTTGCCACGGCGTTGGGGGGCGGAAATGGCACCTGGCGCAGGGGGCGCGGGCGTCGTGGGCTGGCAGGCGGCCAGCAGGAGCATCAGGGCAACCAGCGCTAGCAGGCGAGTCTTCACGTACTTCCTCCGAAAAGGGGGTATGGTGAGCGGCCATAAGCCGCCCACCATACCCCCTTATTCATCCATTGCTGCGAAAGCAGGTTTACTGGCTCACTACCTTTTGCGTTGCAAGAGACGTTTCTATTATGTCTATCTTCTAAACCGATAAACAATGCGGCCCCGGGTCAGGTCATAGGGCGAAAGCTCTACCCGGACGCGGTCGCCGAGCAGGATTTTGATGTAGTTGACGCGCATCTTGCCGGAGATGTGGGCCAACACTGCGTGGCCGGAATCCAACTCTACCTTGAACATGGCATTAGGCAATGCGTCAATCACAGTACCATCGGCTTCAATAACGTCCTTTTGGACCTTGCGAGGTTGGTCTTCTTTTTTGGCCATGTACCCTCCAATTTGTGATGCGTGATGCGTGCCTGGCGAAAAGAATCCCACGCATCACGCATGACACATCACGTTTCCTCCCCATTATTGTTGATAGTCCTCATCGTGCTCGTCGTCCATAACCTCCCGCGAGCGACCGGCTGCGGCTTGGGAGCCCACCACGCCCAGGTCCTCAAGCTGCTCCATCAACCGCGCGGCGCGGCTGTAGCCGATCCGCAGATGCCGCTGCAAGAACGAGGCCGAGGCCCGCTTGTGGCGCCGGACCAGCTCGATGGCCTGGTCGAGGAGCTTCTCGTCCTCGTCCTCGTCGTCCCGGATCATCCCTGCCCAGGGAAGGGGTCGGCGTTCAGGCACCCCGTCGCCGTAGCGGGCTTTCTTCCAGAACCTGACGAGCTTGTTAAGCTCCCTGTCTGATACGTAAGTGCCCTGCACACGTAGCAAGCCGGGGGCGTCGGGAGCCATATAGAGCATATCGCCCCGACCCAGGAGTTTTTCTGCCCCAGCCTGGTCGAGGATGACACGTGAATCGACCTGGCTGGTGACGGCGAAGGCGATCCTGGCCGGGAAGTTCGCCTTGATCAGTCCAGTTACCACGTCCACTGAAGGGCGCTGTGTCGCGATAATCAGGTGAATACCGGTCGCCCGGGCCATCTGCGCCAGGCGGCAGATCAGTCGCTCCACCTCCTCAGGCGCCAGCATCATCAGGTCCGCCAGCTCGTCGACGATAAAAACGATGTAAGGCATCCGCTCTAACCCGCGCTTGACGGCTACCTGATTGAAGCCATCGATGTTCCGGACCCCGAGTTGTGCGAACTGGTCGAATCGCTGCTCCATCGTCTTGACAGCCCAGTGCAGCGCCCCTACCACCTGATCGGTGTCGACGATCACCGGGGCGATAAGGTGGGGGATGCCGTTGAAGTTGACTAGCTCGATGCGCTTCGGGTCGACCAGCAGCAACTGCAAGGTTTCCGGCGGATTCGTGAAAAGCAGGCAGGCGATGATCGAGTTGAGAC
>JBBITV010000329.1:0-4823 GCA_037440585.1 Chloroflexota bacterium | reverse complement strand
CACACGGCAGTCATCGCCGCTTACGTCGAGAGCATCAAGCGGCCCGAGCCGTTCTTGAAAACAATACAAGAACTGCAAAAGCCGCTCGTCGTTCTCAAGTCGGGCCGCACGCCCAAGGGCAAAGTCGCGGCCGAGTCTCACACTAAGTCCCTGGCCGGCGCCGACGCCATCTATGATGCACTTTTCGCGCGACATACCATCTGCCGTGCCTACACTATCGAGGAGTTCTATGATTTCGCCAAAGCCTTCGCATATTTGAAACCGCCGCAAGGCAACCGCATTCTCTTTATCACCACGTCCGGGGGCTCCGGCATCCTGGCGACGGACCAGGCTGAGCTGGAGGGGCTAGACGTGGCCCCCATGCCGCCTGCCCTGGTCGAGGCCGTCAGACCTCTGCTGCCGGCCCATGCCGTCAAGGCCAATCCGGTTGATCTGACCGGCGATGCCACCGCCAAGATGTTTGGTGACGTGATTCAGGCCACCCGGGCGCACTACGACACCCTGGGTGTGATCTTTGGCGATCCAATTGTCGGCGCTTCAGAGGTGGTGACTCCTGGGGCGAATGAGCTGATCATCTTTTTGGGAGGCGCGGACGTCGAACGGCAGGAGCGGGAGCTGATGCATCTCAAGGGGATTCCGGTTTTTCCCACGCCCGAACGCGGAGTGAAGGCACTGGCCCGGCTCCTGCCGCGCAAAGATCTGAGAGCGCCGGAGAAACCCACGCTGCCATCGGCTGCGACCGGGCGGCAACTCACGCCATATGAGGCATTCACCCGCATCGCCGAACAGGGGCAGCCGGTCCCCACTTTCGATCTGGCGGACAGCGCGGGTAGGGCAGTCGAGATTGCTCGGGAGCTGGGCTTCCCGGTGGCCCTCAAGATCAGCTCACCGGATATCCTCCACAAGAGCGATGTCGGCGGGGTGCGCCTCAACCTGGACGCGGCTGAAGCGGTGGAGAAGGCTTACGACGAGATGCTGGCTACGGTGCGGCGTGCCCGCCCCGAGGCCCACCTGGGCGAGGTATTGGTGACCAGGATGGCACCTCCGGGCCTGGAGGTCATCGTGGGTATGAATCGCGACCCGCAGTTCGGCCCGGTCGTCCTGTTTGGCCTGGGGGGAGTGATGGTGGAGGTCTTTCGGGATGTCAGCCTGAGACTTCTCCCGCTAACCCGCGATGATGCGCTCGACATGATTCGAGCCATCAGAGGGTATCAACTTCTGGCGGGGTATCGCGGCCAGCCAGCGGTGGACGAACAGGCGCTGGCGGATTGCATTCTGGCGGTGGCGCGCATGGCCGAAAACCATCCCGAGATCATAGAGATCGATCTGAATCCGGTCTTTGCCTACCCGGATGGGATATTGGTGGTGGACGCCAGGATCATTGAGGGAGAGGTACCCAAGTAAACAAGTACACAGGTACACAAGGCCCTGTCTACCTGTGTACCTGTGTACCTGGCTCCTAGACAACCACGATCTCTTCCGGCGAATATGTGATTGACTGCAAGCCGCCTGGCGTCACGACCCCGACGTTTTCCATCCCCACGGCGCCGTCGGGGAAGACGGCTTTGGGCTCCACGGCCAACACCATCCCCGCCTCGAGGACGGCGGGATTACCACGGGCAATGACCGGTAGCTCGTCCAGCTCGAGACCGACGCCATGCCCGATGAACCCCACCCGCCCCTCGCCGAAGCCCATGAAGTTCTCCGCGTAACCCATCTCAGTGGCTTTGGCAACAGCCAGGTCATAAAGGTCGGCGCAGCGTGCGCCGGGTTTGGCGGCCTCCGCCACGGCGTGGAAGATGGCACGCATCGCCTCGTGGGCGGCGACGAACTTCTCCGGCAACGGGCCGATGGAGAAAACTCGTGTCTGGTCTACCAGATAGCCGTCAAAGGCAACAGCGCAGTCCAGGATGATAGGCTCGCCACGGCGGATGGGACGCAGGCTGGGGCTATTGGGCATGGCCGGGCTCAGGCCGGTGCTGCCTAGCGGACCGTCGAAGGAGCTAGGGTGGGCCGCGCTATCTCCAGCGACAAGGGTGCCGAAGTGGACAGCCATGTTCCAGTTGCGCATCGGGGCGATCCCCTGATGGCCGAGCGCCAGTCCCACCACTTCCAGTTGGCCCGCGAATTCGGCTTCGGTCATCCCCTCGCGCAGGATGCGCGGCACGGCCTCGATCATGGCCTGCATGACCCGGGCGGCTTCCCAAAGAATGCCAATTTCGTAGGGCGATTTGATCCCTCGCACCTGCCGGATGGCTGGTGAAACATCGACGAGCTCGACGCCAGGGAAGGTTTTCTGGTATTGGCCAAAGGTGTTCACCGGCATCACGTCCAGCTCCAGGCCGATGCGCTCAAGGAGGCCGCTTCCGTGTCCGGCGATCAGATCAGGTAGGTCACGCAGGCTGCGCATCGGAATGACGTGTTCCAAGGGCGACTCATCGCGGGCGCGAGAGGAACTCTTGCGGACCATCAGCAAAGGCGCGCCAGACGTCGGTACAAACAGATTGGCCTGCTGCGTGGTCCCGGCCAGGTAGAACAGGTCGACCGTCTGAACGATCAGGGCGCCATCAAGCTTCTCCTGGAGGAGCCGCGACTGGAATCGGGCAATGCGGGAATCGATCTCGCTGGGTGGTGTGTAGCGCATGTATGTACCTCGTAGTGGCGCCCCGCAACCTTGCGAAGGTTTTGAACCTTCGCAAGGTTGCGGGTCAGAGATGGTGCAGCGGAAAGACGGTTTCCTTCACTGCCGCCACAATCCGTCTGATTTCCTCTTCGATTTCGGGTTTGCCGGACGACGGCGCCGGGTCGTGCAGCGCAGCCAGGCGGTCAGCGCGATCTGGCGGCAAGGCCCCACTGATCGTCGCCAGCATAATCGCCCAGCACCGGGCGACCACAGCCGGGTCGTAACCCCCCCCGCCCAGGACCAGCAGCCGTCCTTCGCATAGCCAATGACCTATACTATGCACAATCGCAGCAATTTCCGCAAACCCATGCGTGGTCAGCCCCAACCCGACCAGCGGATCCTTGTGATGGGCATCAACACCGAACTGGAGCAGGATCATTTGCGGCTGGTACGCTTGCAATAACGGAGGCACTATTTCGCGGAAGCCGAACAGGTATGCCGAATCCGGCACCCGCGGCGGCAACGGGACATTGACCATGTACCCGGTCCCCTCACCCGTGCCAATTTCGTCGATAGCGCCGGTGCCCGGGTAGAACCACGGCCCATAGTAGTGTAAGGAGATTTTCAGGATGCGGTCGGTGTAAAGAAGAGCCTGGGTACCATCCGAGTGGTGCCCGTCGATGTCGACAATCGCCAGGCGCTCCAGGCCGAACTCGCGTTGTAGATACCGGATGGCGATGACAATGTCGTTGAAGACGCAGAAGCCACCGGCCCGATCCGCGCGGGCATGGTGCAGGCCGCCGCCAGGATTGAAGGCGTGTGTGAATTCGCCGCTCGCAACCAACTTCGCCGCCAGCAACGTCCCGCCGACACTGAGGCTGGCGCGGCGGAAGACGCCGGGATAAGTCGGGGTATCGCCGTAGTCCAGGTAACCGCCGCCCGCCGCGTCCGCCCGCTTGACGTAATCTATGTACTCCTGGACATGAGCCAGTTGCAGGTCAGACTCCGAAGCCGGTTCCTGCTGGCGCATCTCAACGCCATGCTCGAATAGGCCCAATTCCTGGCAACGGGCGTACGTGTATTGGTAGCGTTGCCAGACGGAGGGGAAGGGGGAAAGGCCACGGTTTTCGTAGCCGGGATGGTAGATGAAGGCTGTTTTGCCGCTCATGATTTTGGCATAAGCCCAGGTCACCCCGCTCTATCACTCATCCAAGCCAACGATCCGATCAAAGAACCTGCTCCCAATCATGCCAGGTGTCGTTCGGCATAGTGCTTCCAAAAATGGTAGTGCTGGGCATAGGGATCAGCGATGTGCGCCCGGCACACCTGCAGCACCTTTTCCATCACGGCCCGGTCCTGGAGCGCCGCCCGGCGCAACTCTGCCCAATCGCGGCGCTTGCCGCGAGCGATCACGTCGTCAATCGCGGCGAGAGTGAACTGTTGATGGGTGAGATGCCGATGCAACATGGCAACAGTCTATCACGATTGGTCCGCACTGTCAAGAACGTGCTGCCAGCCCGTAGTATCGGTTCGCCTGGTCTAGGGTGATGTAGCCGTTCTTCAGGTCCTCCTTGACGAGCTCCAGAGGGCGCTGCCGGGGGTCGCCCCACCCGGCGCCGGTGGCCGTCATGACCCGGATGATTTCGTCCGTGTTCACGGTCAAGCCGCTTACCACCGAGTAGCGCTCTATCGCGCCGTTGTTGCGCACGATCAGCACGTGGTTGGGCGAGCCCGGCTGGCCGCCATTCAGAGGCCACGGGGGGACCTTGGAGCGGGTGTAGGCCACCGTCAGCCAGGCATTGTCCGATTTCATGCGATAGTCAATGCGCACGCCCTTGCCGCCGCGATGAAAGCCGGCACCGCCATCCTCGTCGTGAAAACTGAGATAGTCAACCGTCACGCCGTAGCGCGCTTCGGCGACTTCGGCAGGGCAGTTGTACGTTTCACCGTGTAGCGCGCAGAACTGGCCCGAGTTGCCATCGGCGTGTGGGGACCCGCCCCAGCCGCCCAACTCAGGCTCGATCACCGCGTACGCCCGGCCGGTGTCCGGGTGGATGCCGCCGAAAAGTGTGCCGCAGACCGAGGCAAAACTGCCGGCGGGCAACCGCTCGGGCATGTATTGGGCCAGGCAGCGCCAGATCAGATCGTGCAGCCGGATCGTCAACTCGTAGTAGATGCCCATCGCCGCCGGGTAGATCGG
>JBBITV010000328.1:0-4850 GCA_037440585.1 Chloroflexota bacterium | reverse complement strand
TCTCCACCGGGTAGATGTTCTGCCCACCGCGAATGATCATGTCTTTCTTGCGTCCCACGATGCGGACGTAGCCCTTCTCGTCCATCACCGCCAGGTCGCCGGTATAATACCATCCCTCAGTATCGATGGCCTCGGCTGTAGCCTCGGGTGCCTTGTAATAACCCTTCATGACGCTATCCATGTGACAGGCCAGCTCGCCCACCTGGCCAGGTGGCACCTCACGCCGCTGGTCGTCCACGACCTTTACCCGTACGTTGGGGAACACCCGTCCCACCGTCTCGGTCTGGAGCTCATCCGGGTCCTCGATACGGGTGATGAGCGCCCCGCCAGAGACCTCCGTGGCACCGAAGCTGATGATGACCGGGCAGCCAAAGCGTTCCCGTACCTGGCGCACCAGTTGGGGTGGGCATGGTGCCGCTCCCATGACGCAGTACAGGAGCGAGGACTTGTCGTACTGGTCGAAGTTTGCCACGTCCAACATCACGGAGAACATGGTAGGGGTGGCGAAGAGAACGTTAACGTGCTCACGCTGGATCAGCTCCAGGGTCTGAGCCGGGTAGAAGCGCTCCAGGATGGCCAGCCTGTAGCCGAAGAGCAGGCAATTGAGCATAATCCCGTAGCCAGCCATGGCGTGGAAGGGCGTGGGCGTGAGGAGCGTCTGTGGCTTGCCAGCCCAACGCAAGAAGCGCGCCCCGTAGCGTGTGAGGACCTGGGTCATGCGCGCCATGGCGGCGAGCGAAGGCCGGTCGAACATAGCATGGCGCAGCTTGTCACTGGCGACGACGGGTGTCAACATCGTGCGGTGGGTGTGCATAGCAGCCTTGGGTACACCGGTCGTGCCTGAGGTGTAAATCAGGCCGAAGAGGTCGTCCGGGGCGACCAGGTTGGTTGGTGGTGTGGGGTTCGGTGGGGTCATGAGGGACTCCAGTGAGATAGTCCCTTCGGGCGCCGGGTCCGCGTGGACGATAAGGTGGCGCAGGGCGGGCAGTTCCCCACGCGCAGCCTGGATCATGCCCAGCAAGTCGTTGCCCCACGCCTGGGGGACGAAGATGACAGCCGCCGCCTCGGCGTCGCTCAGGATGTGCTGGATCTCCCATCGCCGGTAGAGGGGGTTCATGGGCACTACCACCCCACCGGCCTGTCCGATGGCGAAGAAGGCATAAACGAATTCGGGGCAGTTGGGCAGAAGCAGTGCCACCTTTTCACCTTTGGCCAGGCCCAACCGGCGCAACCCGGCCACCAGAGCGTTGACTCGCTCACCAAGCTGGCGGTAAGTGACGCGGGCTCTGCTACTGACCAGGGCCTCCCGATCTGGATAGCTCGATACTATCCCGGCCAGAGCCTGGTCGAGGGTCATGTTATTGTTGAGAGTCAGTGCAGTCATCATACCTCACGTTCTAGCCCAGCCCACGGATCCACATCCTTGGCGCGCCATGCCTGCCCGGTGCTCACTTTGCTTGAGCACGTCGCATTAGAGAGTATATGCTCTCCACGTAAGACAGGCGTGTATTCGCGGTTAGAAGTTCGTTTTAATTCCTCGTTGCCCCGTCAACTAAAGTCTTTCACCGGATGCTGCGATCAGCGACATATATTCTTTATGCTTCAGACCACCAGCCTTGGGCGTTGCAGTGCTGGTGGGTATGCGCGTGGACGTGCGGGTTGTCGTAGCAGTGGACGTGGCCGTGGTCGTAACAGATGGTGTGGACGTCGCGGTCGCCGTGGGTGAAAGAATAGGCGTGGTGGTGGCAGTCGGTGTGCGAGTGCCGGTCCCCGACGCTGTAGGCGTTAAGGTTGGCGTGGCGGTGGAAGTAGGCGTAGATGTAGCAGTCTCAGGCACTGTGGGTATTAATGTTGGCGTGATAGTCTGAGTCAGAGTATCCCCAGGCACCCCACTCACTTCGTTTGAAGGTTGATGCTCATTGCCGGCCGTATCTCGGCTGCGCAACACGTAGAAATACCGTTGCCCCGGGACCACGTCCGCATCTACGAAAGACGACACACGACCTACCTGCGCATAAGGAACACTAGGGTAACTCCCACTTTGCTGGCGGCGATAGATGTTGTAACCGGCGACGACAGGGTAATCCGACGAGGTCCAGTTGAGCGTTACCGCGCCGGGTTGACCCGTTGCGGATAAACCAAGCGGCGCCGTCTGCACATCGCGGGTCATTCGACCAGCCTGAATATCCTCATCGGCCTTACTACCGTACACGTAGGTATAGTATTCCGCTTCGCCCCGCAAGTAATAGTTGAACCAGGCCGCCGTATAACGCTCGACAAGTCTTAACCGGTCCTGGCTAAATGACCCGCCGCAAACCAAATAGCAGCCGGCGCGTGCGAGGGAATTGTCGGTATCCATAAAATCACAGTGACTGCCATTGGCAATGACCAACTTCGCCTTATGATAGGAGCCCACAAGGGGATAAATGTCATTGTAGACTCCATCGGCGTTGCAGGTCTGAGTTGGCGCCCCAATCACTGCTAGTGGAACGGTAATATGGAGTGCATCCTTGTTAGGATCCCAACCACTGCCGACGAAAGGAGGGCGGTACGCCGGATCCAACGCCACCCCAGCCTTGATCCGGCTATCCCGGGCAGCAACCATCATGGTTGAGACCCCCCCGAGCGAGTGTCCAGCCATACCCAAGCGGGAAGTATCCATCTGCCGGAAAAACCGGGAGCCTGGATTGGCATTCTCAGCCTCCAGGTAAGAGAACAAATATTGGACGTCGGATGCTCGAACCTCGACATCTTCGCTAGGAAAACTTGGGATAGCCACGATGTATCCCCAACTGGCCAGATGCCGGCCATTCCCTGGATAGGTGCTGGTTGTGCCGACCAAACTGGCTAAGAAGCCGGGGGCGAACACTAGCGTGGCATATGGTGCGCCGCTGGGGTCCACGCTGGTGCCGCTTGAGGGATAATAGATAGCCGTCGCAAGTTGGCTGCCTGTGTTCGGATTCGTAATCGTTACGGTGACCTGGCCAACAGCATACGGGCCAGCCTGGCCTGGATCAGGTGGCACCTGCGCCAGGCCTGACCCTGAAGCAATGGCCAACAGGGCAATACAGCTCGCCATCGGCATAATGCGGCTCACGGCTCCTTGCTCCTTACTCGCGTCGCAGCGCACCGACCGGATTCAAGGATTCAATAGATTCAGTAGATTCAATATTAATATTATATTAATATTAATATTATATTAATATTAATGTAAGGTCTAGAAGGATTGTAGAGTAGAAGGCCCAGAGGGTTGGCGTTGATGAACTGGGTTGGGGTCACTCCCACGCGGGGCAGACCCTGGTCAGGATGGGCTCAGACGACCCTTTTGGACAGGGCTATCTAGCGACCTTCTGGTCAGTAGCAATGTTGGCAGCGGCGTTGACCTGAACTGTTAAGTATGGCGGCCCGGTGAATTCTAACATTATTATACTTGGGTTTCATCAATAACGCAAGTTGTCTATTCCTGCAATACCCCTGCGCATCCGCGCTTTTGCCATTAAGCCTCTCTTGTGGTATAGTTTCCCCCTGGTCAAATCTGCTCGCGGAGGACAACTCCTTGGATAATGATGAGAAATATCTGGTCGCTGGCCTTTCGGAACCTCTGGACTCGCAAGGCCAGGACGTTATTGACAACTTTGGGGATCACTTTGGGCGTGGCAGCGATGGTCGCCATCGGCATCACCCGCGAGAGCGCGGTCCGCTCGGTGACCCGTGTGTTCGACGAGGCCTCGGGCCAGGCCGACCTGATCGTGACCGATGCCGTGGTCAAGGCCTCGCCCAAGGGTTTTGAGGCAGACGTGACAAACCGGGTGAAGGCGGTGCGGGACGTCGAAGAGGTGATGCCGCTGGTGCAGGCCGTTACGTTGCCGGCCAAAAAGGCGGCGGACTACAAGCTGTCATTCGTCTCGGGAACGACGAGCGGGATGATGGTTTATGGCCTCGATCCTGACATCGGCCTCAAGCGTGGCCAATATCGGCAAAGCGCCGGCCAACCCCTGACCGCCCGCCGCGCTCACGAGCGGCCTATCCTCCTCACCCGCGATTACGCCGACGACCTCAACGTAGCCCTTGGCGACCACTTGACTCTGTTGAATCCAGACGGGGAGGTGCGCTTTACCGTCACCGGCTATCTGGCGAAGGAAGGGCTGGCCCGCATGAACCGGGGTGAGGTTGGAGTCACGACTCTGGACGTGGCGCAACGCGCCTTCGGCTACCGCGACGAGATAACCCAGATCGACGTGATCGCCAAACCCGGTGTTGACATCGACCGGCTGCGTGAGGACCTCCGCCAGACCCTTGGCGAGGGCTTTGAGGTCGCCCGCCCGGCCAGTAAAGGCGCGCTGGTCGATCAAATTCTGCAGCAGGTGTTGCTCGGCCTGGGATTTGTTGGGGCGATCACCCTCTTCGTCGGTGCCTTTCTGATTTACAATACGTTCTCGATGACGGTGGTGGAGCGCACGCGAGAGATCGGGATGCTGCGGGCCCTGGGCACCAGCCGGTCGCAGATCATGCGGCTGATGCTGATCGAGGCTTCGTTGCTAGGCACCCTCGGCTGCGTGCTTGGGGTGGGATTCGGCATCTTCATGGCCACTGGGATGCGCGAATCGGTCGCCAAGACGATTAACATGGAAATTGCGACGTTGGTTTTTCCGGCCGACCAAATTACCGTTGGTGTGCTACTGGGTTTGATGGCAACTTTGGTCTCGGCATTGCAACCTGCCAGGCATGCCAGCCGTATATCCCCCATGGAAGCACTGCGTGTCGGCGGGCGCACGCACGACGGGAGCCGGAGCTGCAGGCGGATCGCGCTGGGTTGGGCGATTTGCCTGGCGTCGGTACTGGTGCTCTGG
>JBBITV010000327.1:0-4854 GCA_037440585.1 Chloroflexota bacterium | reverse complement strand
GCCAGGTCGTGGCCTACCTCCGGACCTGGGAACCGACCGCGCCCGATCTCTCCACCGGCCAGAAAGCGGGTGAGGCGAAGGCGGGCCTGGCCATCTACAACGCCACCTGTACCGTCTGCCATGGGGCGGAAGGGCGGGGAACCGGGTCTGCCCCGGCCTTGAACGACCGCCAGAAGCTGGCCCAGTTCGACGATGCCTGGTACGCCCGGACCATCGCCGAAGGGCGGCCCGGCCAGCGCATGCCGACCTGGGGCACCGTCCTGGCGCCTCAGCAGATCCGCGACGTGGTCGCCCTCTTGCGGGCCTGGCAGCGCGGAGAGACGGTCGCCGCCGGTGGTCCGCGCGCGCACCTGGAGGAGGCTGAACATGCTCTGGGCCACAACGAGATGGAAGAGGTGGCGGAACACCTGAAAGAAGCGCTGGAGGCAAGCCAGGACAAGCTCCGCGAGGCCACCGCAGCGGCGCAAAAGGCGTTGTCCGGCGGTGACCGGGACGCGTTGAAAGCCGCCCTGGAACAGGCCCTAGCCTTAGCGCCGGCGGAGGCAGCCTCACCCGGCGCGGCCGCAGAGATGCCTGAAATGGCGACTCCGGAGATGGAGCAGCCGGGTATGGAGATGCCCGGGGGTGAACAGCCAGGGATGGGCCCGTCCACGATGGAGCAGGGCTGGGCGGAGCGTATCCAGCCGGCCGTGCAGAGCCTGGAGCGCGGCGAGCTGGAGAAAGCCAAAACGCTCCTGGCGGAACTCCTGAAGGTGGCGCCGGCCGGCGACTTGAAGGAGGCCGTCGAACACGCCCTGGAAGACGCCGAAGCCGGCAAGGCCGGCGAGGCGCTGGAAGTGCTGAAGAAGGCCCTGAGTGCTCCGGCCATGCCGATGGCTCAAGAGACGCCGACGGCCCTGCCGGCAGCCACCGGCGATCCGGGCGTGGCGCGCCTGCGCGAGGCGTTCAGCGCCCTGGAGCGGGGTGAGCCGGAGAAGGCCCGGGTGGCCCTCGCGGAAGCGATGAAGCTATTGCCGGCCGGCGACCTGAAAGAGGCCGCCGAGCACGGGCTGGCCGACCTCAAAGCCGGCAAAGCCGACGAGGCGCTGGGGGTGTTGAAGAAGGCTCTGGCCACGGTTCCGATGCCGATGCCGATGGCGGCGCCGTCGGCCACGCCGACGAAGGGCGCGCCGCCAGCCACGCCGACCGCGACGCCCAGTCCGGGTGTGGAGCAGTTGCGAGACGCCCTCGGCGCCCTGGGGCGCGGTGAGCTGGAGAAGGCCAGGGCCGCTCTGATAGAGGCGATGAAGGTGAGGCGATGAAGGTGTTGCCGAAAGGCGACTTGAAGGAAGCCGCGGAGCACGCCCTGGAAGACCTCGAGGCCGGCAAGGCCGACGAGGCTAAGGGTGTGCTGGAAAAGGCGTTGAAGAAGCTAAAATGAGACGGTGACCGTCCCTTGGGTAAGTTGGAGCCAAAGAAGCAAAGAGGGAGCCCGGGGGTAGAACCCGCCGGGCTGAAAGAGCAAAGCCCTACGGGCTAACCTCCAGCCCCGAAGGGGCTTTGCTCTTTCAGCGCATGGCTTCTAGCCCGGCGCTTAGCCCTGGCGACGAGCCACCTCCGCTTCAGGGGAAGCGCCTCGCTTAACCTTGGGATCGACGCGGAACCACTTTTGGGATATGTGCATAGTCGGTGGAATGTTGTTCCTCTTGCCCTGGCTGCTCAACAATGCTAAAATAGGGTGGTACTCAAGATCGGTGCTTCCCTCGACACCTCGTTCTAAATCAACATGGGACAGAAGCTGTCGATCCAGTGGAGTCAGAGTCTCCGCGTCTGTTTAACTCTTGGTGTGACAGTGGCGCTCGGGATCACCCTGGTTGCCTTCATTGTGCTGCATTACCGGGAGCACCGCGCGCGGGTGCTGCGTGAGGCCGAGGCGAATCTTGTCAATATCGGCCAGATGATTGAGGGCAGCCTGGAACACGCCTTGGTGACCCAGGACTTTGCTGAGACGCAGCAGATCATGGACAACGTGGGCCGGCAGCGTGACATCCGCTCCATCGTTTTGCTTAACAACCAGAGCCAGGTGCGCTTTGCCCCGGGAGGCAAAGGGGGCGGAACTCGCCTGAACCTGGATGATCCCGGCTGTCAAGTCTGCCACCGCGCGGGTGAGCCACCGCAGGGCGGCAGTATCATCTTTACCACGGCCCAGGGTGAGCCAGTCCTGCGCAACTGCAATCCCATCGAGAATCGGCCCCAGTGCCATGCCTGCCACGACCCCCAGAACCGCCTGAACGGTGCGTTGCTCACCGACTTCTCCCTGGCCGAGACCAACACTCACCTCGCCGACGACCTGCGAATGAGTGTGGGTCTCGGCCTGACGGCTGTCATTGCAGTGATCTTGATGGTCAACCTGTTTCTGGATCGCCTCGTCCTGAGCAAACTTGACCGGATGATGCTGGCGATCAACCGCTTCGGCGCCGGCGACCGGTCCCAGCGCGTGCCGACCCGCGGAGCGGACGAAATCGGCCGGCTGGCAACGGCCTTTAATCGGATGGCCGATGGCCTGCAGACCAAGGAGCAGGAAACCGAGCGCCTGTATCATGAACTCCAGCAAAAGGCTGCGGCCCACGCTCAATTGTTGCAGCAGGTCATCCGGGTTCAAGAAGAAGAGCGCAAGCGTATCGCCCGCGAGCTCCACGACGACTTCGCCCAAACGTTGACGGCGCTGACCATCAACCTGGAGGCAGCCCTGCAGACCTTGCCGGCGGCGATGGCCTCGCTCAAGGACCAACTGCTCCATGTCCAGGACCTGACGATGACCACCCTGGGCCAGACGCACTGGTGGATTCAAGATCTGCGGCCGCGGGTGCTGGACGACCTGGGCCTGGTGCCGGCCATTCGCTGGTATACCGAAACGCGGCTGGAGACCCTTGGGGTACAGGTGCAACTGGAGGTCAGCAGCTTCAAAGGGCGTCTTCCGGCCGAGCTGGAAACGACCCTCTTCCGTGTCATCCAGGAGGCGATCAACAACGTGGCGAAACACGCTCAGGCCCGCCAGGCCTGCATCCGCCTGGAGTTCGTCGATGCCCGGGTCATCGCCGAGGTCATGGATGATGGGGTGGGCTTTGATCCTCAGGAGTTTCTGACCATGCACGAAGGGATGCGTGGTATTGGGCTGCTGGGCATGCGGGAACGGGTGGCGCTGCTGGGTGGGCTATTGACCGTGGATTCCCAGCCTGGCCGGGGGACACGCATCCGGATCGAGGTGCCATGGACAATATGACCATGATCCAGGTATTGATCGCCGATGATCACACCATCGTTCGCCAGGGGCTGCGGGCCCTATTGGAGGCTCAGCCTGGCATCGCCGTTGTCGGGGAGGCCGAGGATGGCGCTCAGGCGGTGCGCCTCAGCCGTGAACTGCGTCCCACGGTGGTCGTCATGGATATCACCATGCCGGTGATGGACGGGCTGGCGGCGACGGGCGCGATCAAGCACGAGGTACCCGAGGTGCAGGTGCTGATCCTGACCATGCACGAGAGTGATGATTACTTCTTCCGCGTCCTGCAAGCCGGTGCGTCCGGCTACGTGCTGAAGCGGGCGGCGGCCAACGACCTGCTCACGGCCATCCGCGCGGTGGCGCGGGGCGAGGTTTTTCTCTATCCATCGGTGGCCAAGAAATTGGTCTCGGACTACCTCAGCCGGGCCAAAGCCGGTGAAGCCCTGGACGCCCACGAACGGCTGACGCCGCGCGAGCGCGAGGTGCTGACCCTCATCGCCGAGGGCCTGTCGAACCGCGAGATTGCCCAGCGGCTGGTGCTGGGGCTGAGCACGGTGCAAACTCACTACAGCCACATCCTGGAGAAACTTGGCCTCCAGAATCGGGCCGAGTTGATCAAGTACGCGATTCGGCATGGGCTGATTGATAGGGATGGGTAGTTTGTAGTGCGCACTTCAGTGCGCCTTCGCTTCGCTCAAGGTCAAGGCTCCGAGGCGCTGGATAGACGCCTACTACGAACCAATCATATCATGAAAGGCACGATGAAACTCGTGCCTTTTTTGATCCCAAAATCATGCCTCACGCGATAGACACCAGGCGCGGTCTCTGTTAAACTGCGGGTGGAATGTGAGGTGTCCGATGGGCCAGGGAAATGTGCTGCTAATCGAGAGCCATCCGCTGCTGCGGCAAACCCTCCGGCAAGTGCTGGCCGAAGCTAGCCTGGAGCTGGTAGATGAGGCCGGAAACGTTGTGGACGGCGTTCGCCAGGCAGTGTCCTTGCGTCCCGAACTCGTCATCGTGGATATGACCATGGCAGGTGTGAACGGGCTCGTGCTTGGCCAGTTGATCCATGAGCTGGTGCCGCAGAGCAAGATCGTCCTGCTGGTGGACAACTCTTCGACGTATCGTCCCCTGGCCCTGGAAGGCGGTGTGGCCGCTTGCATCAGCAAGCACCTGGCTGCGCGCGAGTTGCCCCTGGTTGTGAAGCGGCTGTTAGGGAGGGAAGAGCTATGAAAGTTACGATTCATGGCTTCTGCTGTGGCAGCGACAAATGAATGAATGAAGGAGGTGAAGCCGGTCCCCTTAAACGCCAACCATCAGCTCCATCAGCTCTATCGAGGAGGAATGCCATGAGGAAAACCCTGTTCGTGCTGCTGTGTTTGCTCTTGATCGGGCTCGGCCTGCTCACCGGGCCGGCCAGCGCCCAGGGGCAGGGTGGCCAGCTCGAGGCGGTGAAGCTCATCGGGGCCTGGGTCGACGCCGGCGCCAAGGAGACTGAGGCCTTCACCGTCAAGGCCAAGGATGGCAAGGAATACCAGGCCAACTTCAAGGACGATATCCTGCCCCTCTTCACCCAGTCCAACGTCTGGGCGCCC
>JBBITV010000326.1:0-4868 GCA_037440585.1 Chloroflexota bacterium | reverse complement strand
CGGAGGGCGCATTGTCCAATAGCGCTTACCGGATGTAGCAGTTCGCACAGCCGCACATTGGGACCTCACTGTAGAACAGCAATTATGATCATTGCCGTAGACCTGGTGCGGGCACAGCGTCCTGGATGCGCTCGCTGAAGATCATCGCCGCTTCCCAGGCTTTGTAGGAGCTGCGCACCAGCGGGCCGGACGCAACATATAGAAAACCCATCTTCAGTGCCGCCTGGCGGTAAGCCTCGAACTGCTCCGGCGGGACGTACTCCTTGAGGGGATAGTGGCGCTTTTTGCCCGTCGGGCGCAGATACTGGCCGATGGCCAGCAGGTCGACCCGGGCAGCGCGCAGGTCGCTCATCGTTTCCAGGACTTCATCCGGTTGTTCCCCGAACCCCACCAGGATGCTGCTTTTAGTATAGAGTTTATGATCCATCTCTTTGGCAGCGCGCAGCACATTGAGCGTCTGCTCGTACCCCGCCCGTTTGTCGCGCACCACGTAGGTCAGGCGGCGCACCGTCTCAATGTTCTGCCCGAACACATCCGGCCGGGCTACCACGACCGTCCGGACGTCTTCCAGCTTGCCCCGGAAATCCGGTGTCAGGATTTCGACCCGGGTGCGTGGGCTGCGCAGCCTGACCTGGTGGACCGTTTCGGCAAAGATACCCGCACCGCCATCTGGCAGGTCGTCGCGGTCGACCGACGTAATGACCACGTACCGGAGCTGCAGCCGGGCGATGGCTTCGGCCACGCGGAACGGTTCCAACTTGTCGACAATGCCGTGCGGGTTGCCAGTCTTCACGGCGCAAAAGCGGCAGGCACGGGTGCACACGTCACCCAGGATCATGATGGTAGCCGTGCCTGCGCCCCAACATTCGCCAATGTTGGGGCAAATCGCCTCCTCGCAGACGGTGTGCAATTCGAGGCCGTGCATCAGTTGCTTGAGGCGACTGTAATTTTCGCCCCACGGTGCGCGCACCTTTAGCCAGGGCGGCCGGCGCGCCGGCAATTCCGCAGACTGCTGCTCGATCTCCTCTGATCGAATCATTTACCTATCCCACTTTCTGAGCAAGCAGGCTCAGTTTGTACGAACCCCTGCTTAGCGGTGACTGGCATCTTGTTCTACCCAGTGCTCCCCGTCTTCCCAGACTTCCTTTTTCCAGATGGGCACGATGGCTTTGAGACGGTCAATGGCATAGCGGCATGCCTCAAACGCCTGCGCGCGGTGTGGCGACGAAACGGCAATCACGACACTTGCCTCGCCAATTTCCATGCGGCCAATGCGGTGAACCATGGCCACGCGCGCCTCGGGCCAGCGCGCCGCAATCTCATCCCCGATCTGGCGCATCGTCTTCTCGGCCATAGGCGGATAAGCTTCGTACTCCAGGTAGCGCACCGCTTTCCCCAGGTTATTATCGCGCACCACGCCGAGGAACGTGCAGATAGCCCCGGCGCCTGAGTGTGCAACGGCTTCCTCTACGATGCGGGGATCAAGCGGATCCGAAGTAATCTGGAACATAGGCATCACTCGACGCTCTCCCCCGGCCCCTCTCCCTACCAGGGAGAGGGGAGAGGGTGGGTCTCTTCTCACACCCTAAATGCCGCCATCAACTTTTGCAAGTCGAACGGCTTGGCCATCGCCCGCTCGCGCAATTCGCGCACGCTGTCCTCGTAGGACGGGCCAATCTCTTCGTAGAACACGCCGAGCTTCAGGGTCCGCGCATCCATTGCCTGCTCCATCGCCGCCTTTAGGCTGCTCCTGTCGTGGTCGGCAGGCAATGGGGCGGTCACCTCCTTGAAGTGCGCATAGGTGTCGAAGAAGGTCACGCACGGGCTGTAAACCTGGATAAAGGAGAAGCCCTTGTGCATGATGCCCTGCTTGATGAGCTCAGTCGTCTCCTTCGGCCTGGACGAGAACCCACGAGCGACAAAGGTCGCGCCATAGGTCAGGGCCAGCATGATTGGGTTGATCGGGCGGTCGATGCTGCCATAGGGCGACGCCTTGCGTTCCATCCCGAACGGGCTGGTGGGCGACGGCTGGCCCTTGGTGAGACCGTAGATCTCGTTGTCCAGCACGATCACCGTGATGTCGATGTTGCGTCGCGCAGCGTGGGGCAGATGGCCAGCGCCAATGGAGAAGATGTCACCATCGCCGCCTACGGCACAGACCACAAGGTCCGGGTTGGCCAGTTTGACGCCGGTGGCGAGGGGCAGTGCCCGGCCGTGCACACCGTGGAATCCGTAGGCCTCAACGAAGGCCGGAAAGCGGCCAGAGCAGCCGATGCCCGACACGACGACCATCTGCTCCGGCGGGATGCCCAGCTCGCTCACTGCCTTGTAGAAAGATGACAGCACGCCGAAGTCACCGCACCCAGGACACCAGATGGGCTTGATTTCGCTCTTGTATTCATTCGGTGCCAGCTTGACTGGCGCCGAGATCATCGCCGAACCAATCTGAATTGCCATGGTCACACCATCTCCTTAATCGGAATCGACATGAATAGGGACCGCTCCATGGTCATATGGATTTCTTTAATCTTCTCGAAGACCTCTGAGGCCAGGAAGGGCACACCTTCATATTTGTTTAGCCGGATAAAGTCTTGCTTGTAGCGGGCGCGCAGCACGTGTGCGAACTGGCCGGTGTAGTTGAGCTCCGGCACGAGGACGGTGGGATGCTTTGCGATGAAGAGGCGTAGTTCCTCATCAGGCAGAGGCGTAATACACTTGGGATAAATTGCCGCGCTCTTGATCCCGTGCGCCCGTGCCATCTCCATCGCCTCGCGCACCGGCCCGATCGTTGACCCCCAGCCAATGATGCCCAACTCGGCATCCTCGTCCCCCCACTCTTCGAGCATCCGCCAGCGCTGGATGTCCGGGCGCGCAGAGCGCAGCTTCTGGAAGCGCTTTTCCATCATCGCCCTGTGCCATTCGGGCGTGTAGTCAGGCGCACCGCTGGGCACGTGGGTCAGACCCTCGGCCGTATATTGGCCGCCCCTCATCCCCGGCAGGGACATCGGCGAGATGCCGCTTTCGGTCAGCGCGTAGCGCTCGTACTTGCCTCTCCCGTTGCCGTCTAGATTCGCCAACAGCCGAGGCTCAATCAGCGCCCTCGACATGTCAAACGGTGGTATGGTTTCCATGCGCACCGACATATCCTGGTCGCTCAGCAGGACCACAGGGAGCTGGTATTTCTCCGCCAGATTGAAGGCATTGATGGTCTGATAGAAGCAGTCTTCAACCGAGACCGGCGCGACGCAGAATCGAGCCGCGTCGTCATTAGCAGCATACATCGCCAGTCGCAAGTCACCTTGAGACACCTTGGTCGGCATGCCGGTGCTGGGGCCGGCCCGCTGTACATCGACCACTACAACGGGCGTTTCGGTCGCAGTCGCATGACCTAGCAGCTCAATCATCAGCGCCAGGCCGGGGCCAGACGTTGCTGTCATCGCCCGGGCCCCGGTGAAGGATGCACCAATCGCCATGGCCAGCGCGGCGATCTCGTCCTCCGCCTGGATCATCGTCCCGCCAACCTTAGGCAACTGCGCCGCCAGGAACTCCATGATATCCGACGCTGGCGTGATCGGGTAACCGGCGTAGAATGTACAGCCAGCGGCCAGAGCGCCGAGTGAGAGCGCCTGGTTGCCGGAGATGACCAGTCGGTTATCCCGTTCACGCGCCGGACCTTCCAGGTGGAAGGGCGGCTCCTCGTAGCCATGCTCGGCCACGTACTTGTAACCTGTCTCCAGGGCCACCAGGTTCTGTCGCAGCAACTCGCCGCCTTTGCGCCCCAGGTGCGTTTCTACTACCTGCCTTGCTTTTTCATATGGTAAATCAAAGAATTTTACCAGCGCGCCAATTGCAATGATATTCTTGCCCCGCATGAAATCGATCTGGCGGGCGAGTTCGTTGAGCGGTAGCCCAAAATGCATCCGGCCATCATCGGGCGGTGTCAATTCATTGCTATTATACACGAGCAGGCCATCTGGTCGTAGTAGGGCGTGATGTTTGTCGTAGCCTTCCTGGTTGAAGGCCAACAGCATGTTGAGTTCATCCCCTTGGGAATAGATGCGGTGGGGTGCCGTTCGGAGCTGGAACATCACGTGGCCACCCTTGATCTCGGCTGGGATGGTGCGGACCGTATAAATATCCAGGCCGGTAAAAGCCGCAATGCGGGCAAACACCTCGCCTGTAGTCACAATACCTTCGCCAGACTCACCCCCGATCCGGATCACCAAGTCGTCTTTTGTCATTACAAAACCTCCACATCCCGATTTTGGATTTTGGATTGCCGATTTTGGATTGGGCTCAACGTGCTTGTTGGGATTCAGTCTGCACAATCCAGCCAATCCAAAATCTAAAATCCAAAATCTAAAATCTAAAATCTAGAATGTAAAATGGTGTTTGCCCGCCACTCACGGGCGGCAAGAAGGCAATTTCGTCGCCTTCCTGCAATTCGGCTTCGAGCTGGGTGTATTCCATGTTTATAGCCGCGGCCGGCGACACTGACTGTAGCCGCGGATGGTGTTTACTCAGGGCCTGCCAGATATCGATCACCCTCGTTCCCGGCTGCACGTCGAAGGTAAGGTCACGCCGGCCGGCCCACTCACGATAGGCTGCGAAAAGCTTGACGTTAATGCGCATAAAACAAGGAATCCCGCCGCGAGCATACAATATGGCGCCCATCGCTCCGTCGCAGAGGATGGGCCCGCCTCGAAACTCAGAACTCGAAACTCGAAACTAATTCCGGCCGCAGGTCGAGCAGGACGTGCTGGAGCAAGCGGTGCACCCGCCGCTACCGGCAACCGCCGTCATCGCCCCATTGCCACTTGAGGTAAAGGCGATGAACGTCGAAATCAGGCGGCGTGTGTCGCTCGCGC
>JBBITV010000325.1:0-4882 GCA_037440585.1 Chloroflexota bacterium | reverse complement strand
GTGTACATCTTTCAGGTGCGGCGTGACCAGCAGGCGCTCGATCGGGAGATCGAGACACTGAGTCAGCGCAGCCGGCCGCCTCAGATTCGATAAACTACAGACGAAAGGGGGAATGTCCGCTCAACAGTTTCCTGGCCTGTTTGCCAACCACTATCTTAGCTCAGGAGGAGATAACGGTATGTTTCGCAAAGGAATGCTTATTGCTTTGTTGCTCGCCCTGGCCGTGTTGGTGAGTCTGGCAGCCTGTGGCGGCGCCGCGCCGGCTACGCCGACGAAAGCGCCAGAGCCCACCAAGGCGCCTGCGCCAACCGTTGCTCCAACGAAAGCGCCGGAGCCCACCAAGCCGCCCGCGCCTCCGACGGTCGCTGCAAGTCCCACGCCGGCGGCCGCGTACACCGGTCCCAATCTGGGTGGCAAAGAACTCAAGATCGGCAGCGACACAGCCTATCCGCCCTTTGAATTCCCTGACAAGGACAAGAAGATCGTCGGTTTCGACGTGGACATGGTGGACGAGATTTGCAAGCTTGCCAACTGCAAATACAAGTTCATCACGACTTACATCGACACCATCTTTACCAAGCTCGCCGCTGGAGAGTTTGATCTCGTGGTCTCCGGCGTGACCATCACCGAAGAGCGCAAGAAGACCGTCGATTTCAGCGACTCCTATCTGAAGTATGGCGAAGTCATTCTGGTCCGCGCCGACGAGACCAAGATCCAGGGCAAGGACGACATCAAGAACGTCATGGTTGGTGTCCAGACCGGAACCAGCAACGAGGAGACGGCCAAGAAGCTGGTTGCCAACGAGAAGACCAACCTGAAGCGTTACCAGACCTTCGACCTGGCAGTAGCCGCTCTCATCAACAAGGATGTGGACGCTGTCGTCATCGACAGCCCGGCCGCGGACGGCTTCATGGCACAGAACAGGGGCAAGCTGAAGAAAGCCGGCCAGCCCTTCACCAGCGACGACCTGGGCATCGCCGTCAAGAAGGGCGACAAGCAGTTGCTGGATGCTTTCAACGCCGGGCTCAAGGTGATCAAGGCCAATGGCACCTGGGACAAGCTCTACAAGAAGTGGTTTGAGGACTTCAAGCCCGGCTCCTAAGTCGAAAAGCCAAAGGGTGCGACGTACCGCCCAGGTGCGTCGCACCTTTCACCGGAGAGTAGGGAGTGGTCAGCGAGAGTAAGCCGCAATCACGCGAAATCGTCTCCGATGTTCAAAGGTGGGGTCCGGCTACCGGCCGGCTGCTCGCCATACCGGCGTTAGAGAGATTGCCCTGGTGGGGTCTGATCCTGATCATCAGCGCCATCTTTGTCGTTTATTCGGTCCTTGTCTCGGCCAACTACCAGGAGACGCTCCTGTTCCTGGCCGATGGCATTGTTGTGACTGTTCAGTTATCAGTCCTGGCGTATGCCCTCGCCTTGGTCCTGGGTCTCATCACCGGCCTGGGGCGCGTTTCCAAGAATCCTATTCTCTACACCATGGCGACTCTGTACGTCGAAGTGATTCGCGGCGTTCCGCTCCTCGTCTTGCTAATCTACGTCGCATTCGTCGTCGCGCCGGTCCTGGGATTACGCGACGACACGCTACGGGCGATCCTCGGACTGGGTATCGGCTACGGTGCGTACCTGGGAGAAGTGTACCGTGCCGGGATCGAATCCATTCCACGCGGACAAATGGAGGCAGCGCGTTCCCTCGGCATGACCTACTTGCAGGCGATGCGCCACGTCATTCTACCCCAGGCCATCCGGGTAATCTTGCCGCCACTGGGCAATGACTTTATTGCCATGCTCAAGGACACCTCTCTGGCGTCGGCGATTTCTGTGCCTGAGTTGATGCTCCTGGGCCGGATGAATAACGCTCGAACTTTTCGGTCTTTCGAAACATTTACCCTGGTCGCCCTCATTTACCTGGTAATGACCCTCATCCTATCGGCGGGCGTGCGGTGGATTGAGAGGAGGACTTCCGGTGGGCGATAGTATCATCGAGATCCAAAACGTGGACAAGCACTTTGGACGGTTGCAGGCCCTGAACTCGGTCAGCATGAGGGTGGAGCGCGGCGAGGTCATGGTGATCATCGGGCCGAGCGGTTCCGGCAAGAGCACACTCTTACGGTGTATCAACGGCCTGGAACACGTCGACCGTGGCATGATCATCGTAGACGGAATCCCGGTTACACACAAGCAGACCGACATTAACAAGGTGCGCGCCGAAGTCGGTATGGTATTTCAGTTGTTCAACTTGTTTCCCCACCTGACAGCGCTGGACAATATCTGCCTGGCCCAGCAGGTCGTCCGGAAACGGTCGCGGCAAGAGGCCGAAGCGAAAGCCCGCAATCTGTTGGACAAAGTCGGTATTCCGGAAAAAGCAGATTCATATCCGAGCCAGCTTTCCGGTGGGCAGCAGCAGCGCGTGGCCATCGCGCGTGCCCTGGCCATGGACCCCAAGATCATGCTCTTTGACGAGCCGACCAGTGCCCTTGATCCCGAGATGATCAAAGAAGTGCTGGACGTCATGCTCGACCTCGCGCGGGAGGGGATGACAATGGTCGTCGTCTCTCATGAAATGGGATTCGTGCGGGCCGCGGCCAACCGCATGGTGTTCATGGATGCCGGCCAGATCATCGAAGAGGCCACGCCCAAAGAACTGTTCACGAATCCGAAACACGAACGGACGAAGTTGTTCCTGAAGAGTATCCTGCACCATTAGTACCACGGGAACTCGGAGGAACTCCGAAGAACTCATGGGAACTCGCTTCAATACCTCACAGTTCCCCCGAGTTCCTAAGAGTTCCCCTGAGTTTCCTTTGGAGACCTCATGCACATCGACACCATCGAACACCGCCTGGAGACTTTTGCCCAGGAGCTCACCCGCGAGCATTACCAGGTTGGCGCTGGTCTGAAGGAAACACTGGAAACAACGCCCATTTACGAGCGCTACGCCGACCTCTTCTCGAAGGCGATGGTGACCGACCTGGTGCGGCAGCCGGATGGGGCGCGCCTGCAGCACCTGGCCGAGGCGACCGCGTTCGAGTACCTGGAAAACAGCGTCAAGGCAAAAAGCGAAGAGATTACCAATGCCATGCTTCAGGCCACGATTGAGTGGGATGATCGGCGTGTCCCTTTCATGACCATCGCCAGCCTGATCGCTAACGAGCCGGACATGCGCCGCCGCCACACTTTGGAGCGGAAGCAGATGGAGGTGGTGGCGCAACAAAACCCGCAACGGGCCGATCGCTGGAAATGCCTGCACGCGGAAGCGCATGACCTGGGTTTCACGGATTACGTAACCATGTGCAATCGGTTGCGCGCATTGAACCTGCCCTGGCTAAGCCAGCAGGTACAGCGCTTGCTGGATCAGACGGCGGACACTTACTTCGTCAAGCTGGAACAACACCTGGGCCGCATCGGCGTGCCCCGCGCCGAAGCGCGTACCAGTGACATCGCTCGCATTTTCCGTGCTGCTGAATTCGACAGCCTGTTTCCGGCCGAAACTCTCGTCGATTCATTGCGCCGTACGCTACTTGGCCTGGGTATCGATCTCGAGCGCCAGCCCGGACTGAAGCTCGACACCGAGCCGCGTCCCCTGAAATCACCACGGGCTTTCTGCGCGCCGATCCGCATCCCGCAGGAAGTCATGCTGGTTATCAAGCCCAAAGGCGGCCAGGATGATTATCACTCGCTTTTCCACGAGGCCGGCCATGCCGAGCATTTCTCCCACGTTGCCCCGGACCTACCTTTCGCCTTCCGTGGCCTGGGCGACAACTCTGTAACCGAAAGCTATGCTTTTCTTTTCGAGCACCTGCTCTACCATGCTCCGTGGCTGACGAGAATCCTGGGCGTCCAGGGTGGCGCCCAGTATCGGGAACTTTCCCTTTTCTCGAAACTCTGGTTCCTTCGCCGCTACGCGGCAAAACTCCTCTACGAACAACGGTTGCACGCGGAGCTCGACGGGGCTGACCAGGTCTACGTTGACATTCTGGGGCGGCACCTGGGCGTCCGCATCGCCCCGGAGCGTTACCTGGAAGACGTCGACGACGCCTTTTACGTCGCCCAGTACCTGCGCGCCTGGATATTCGAAATGCAGCTTCGTGCGTACCTGGAAAAACAGTTCGGCGTCGAATGGTTTGGCACGCCACAAGCCGGTGAGTTTCTCATCAGCTTGTGGCAACAGGGTCAGCGTTTCCGCGTGGACGAGCTGGCCCGCCAGCTCGGCTATGCCGGGCTAGATACCGATCCCCTGGTCGAGGAGTTGACGACCTTCTGAGCGCCTGTCCGAAGACGGGGGTTGCGTAGGGCGGCCAGGTGGCACTGGTCCGAAGTGCTATCTCCTGGCAAGTAAGATGCCCGCCTGGTAGTGCGCGACGGTCTCGCGCAGATCGGCGATCGCCCGCTCGCGCGAGATCGGGGCCTTTCGGACAGGCTAAGCCTCAAATCTCGAAAACAGGAGATTCCGCCATGAATCGACGTACGACCCGCCTATATGTCGTCGTTTTGGCACTGTTTGCCTGGACTTCGCTCTTGCTGCTGCTGGCCCCGCCCGGTCTGGCCCGCTCTTTCCCGACGACGACGAACCTCAGCCCTGATAGCCCGTTGCAGACTGATACTCCGGCCGCTACAGCCACCATTACGCCGACCGAGATCGCATCGCCCACAGCTACAGCTACCTCCACCGATACTCCGACCTCCACGGCCACCGACACGCCAACGGTCACGGCAACCCAGACCCTGACTGCCACAGCGACTCAGACTTCGACAGCTACGGCCACCGACACGCCAACGGTCACGGCAACCCAGACCCCGACAGCTACAGACACAGACACGCCGACGGCGACAGAGACACCGACTCCTACACCCACGGACACACCCCCACGCACCGGGACCC
>JBBITV010000324.1:0-4908 GCA_037440585.1 Chloroflexota bacterium | reverse complement strand
TTCCGCGAAGTGTATAGGCTCGTAGCCAGCGTGGAAGGCCGCTTCGTCCAGGGGCTGCAGCGGGTAATTGAAGGGGTCTTCCAGCGGGAAGTTACTCTGGAATTTCTCCCACAGTTGCCCGGCCAACTGGGCCGCGCGCCGCCGGTTAGCGTGGAAGACCTTGCCAAGGAAGACGATGTCAATGCGAGCGGGTTGGTCGGGGTGAGCAGGGTCTGGCCGGGCGATGAAGCGCAGTTCGTAGGTGACGTTGTGCAATCTGGGATCGCCCAGCCCTTCCACGTGGCCAGGTCATAGATAAAGCGAACCTGGCGGCGGACTACCTTGCCGATACGTCCTCCCTCACGCTCCGCCTGTTGGGTGAAGTCATCCGACAGGAAGGTGGGGATGAAAGGCACGCGGGCGGCCCAGATGGCGTGTGCGCCGGGCTCTCCTTCGTAGCGCACACCGCCTTGAAAGCCTCGCTCCAGCGTCGCCGCCGTCGGGCCGGATAGGTGGATGTAGGGTTGAGTAGCCATAGGTTACCCCCTCATCGCGGCCTCATCTGGATACACTTTTCTAGTTGGTCGAGAGCTCCGGCCCGTGCTCTCGCGTGGGCAGGTGGGCTTGAAGTTCAGTCCAGGTAGTTACAGTAAGCGCCGCGTCGAACAGGTCCCAGAGTTGGTCCAGGCTCAGATCGAGCAACACCGCCTGCACCTCCGCTGGCGCTTCCCCCAGGCGATGCTCCAGCGCGTGGAGCAAGTGCTCCGCTGTCTGCCGGCGGCTGCGCTCGATGCCTTCATGCACCCACTCTTCGCGGCGTTGCTCCACGACTTCTTGCGCGATCTCCTGATACCAGGGTGACTCACGTAGTATGGCCATGTCCCACCTCATCAAGCGTTGAATGAATGGCGTGTCCAGCACGAAACGCGCCAGGAACGCCAGTAAGGTCTCCAATTCCGCCAGGGTCGGTTCTGCCCGTAGCCGATTGAGCGCCTGTTGCAACACCCGTTCATCCTGGCCCCCGCGCATGACAAGATTTCATTACCATGCACGACAATGTCGCCAGTTTCCCGGTCAGGGGTGATGACCAGGCGATCGTCCGCCACTGCAATTTCCAAGTTTAAAGTCTCTCCGGCCCTGGCCGCGCTACGTTCCAGCAGCAGATCGAAAAAGATCTCCGCCGGCATTTCGCCATAGCCCGCCGCCTCGCGATCGATGTAGCTATCAATCAATGTATCAACAATGTATCAAATTCTATCTCGCTCATCTCTGCAAATGTCTGTTGGCTCATTGGGCCTCTCCTTGCAAGCGCCGGATGCGCTGTTTCCATTCCTCGTAATCCACCACAACCAACTCATGGTCGCGCTGCCGTATTCTGACTGGAACCGGTAATTGTTTTACAACGGTATCCAGATGGCCCTCTACGGTATCGCCATCAATTTTATCCCAGGTCAGCGGTTGAAGCAACACGACCACGGTATAAGCAGTTGCCTGAGTGAACAGGCGTACGATGTAAAAGTCATGCACTAGCGGCGTTGCAGCCTGCACAAAGTACACCGACGTCTTGATGTCTCCAGCCATCCCGCTGACCGTCAGGTCACTGGGGGAATAGCGTTGTTGGCGGTCCAGCAAGTTATGTGCCTGGAACCTGATCCCGCCATCGCGCAGATCCTCGACCAGTTGCTCGCGCTGGCGGCTGCGGGCGAGGGCATCGCTGACGGTCTCGACCACACCCGGATAGTCGTACCAACCGCCGTAGAAGGGCCGGTCCACCAGCCGCTGGACCTGTGTGCGCACCCAGTCGAAGGTCAGCCCAACCAGCAGCAGCAAGCTGGCGGCAACGGTGGTCTGGAGCAGCGGGTCACCTGGCAGGAGACGGTAGAACAACAGGAATGGCCCCAGGTAGAGGAGAAAGACGGCTAGAAAAAGGAGCACATAGACCAGGGCCCGGTTGAGCAGGCGATCGATGCCGAAAAGGTTGTGGCGTATCGTTGAATCATAGCTGGCAGACCAATCGTCGCTCACGCGCTCACGATGCCTTCCCGGATCGCATACTTGATCAGCTCCGCGGTGCTGTGGGCCCCGATCTTCTCCATAATGTTCGCGCGATGTGTGTCCACCGTTTTCACGCTGAGGCACAAACGCTCGGCGATTTCGCGACTACTCAGCCCTTCCGCAACCAGCCGCACGACCTCTTTCTCCCGTTCTGTCAGGATGGACTGCCTTGAGGACTCGGGGCCTTTCGATTGCATGACGTCGTTCACCACCGTGCGCGCCACGCTCGGCGGCAAGAATGCGCCTTCAGTATGCACCGCGCGAATGGCATCAACCAACTCCGTGGCCCGCGCACGCTTGAAGACATAGCCGGCCGCACCCGCGCGCAGCAGCGGGAAAACGTATTCTTTGCTTTCATACTGCGTCAGAACCAGGACACGCGTGGTAGGAAACAGCCGGACGATTTCCTGGGTCGCTTCCAGGCCATTCATCCCCGGCATCGCAATATCCATCAGCACCACGTCCGGGCCGAGCGCGGCGACTTGCGCAATGGCTTGCTCCCCGTCCGCCGCCTGTCCGACGACCTCCATGTCTTTGCGCCGCGCCAGCAGAGAGCAGATGCCTTCGCGGACGATGGCGTGATCATCCACCACCAGCACTCGAATCTTTGCCATGGTTTTGGCCCCCTGGTCCGCTCAAAGATGCGCCGTCTCCGATAGGCGCACTCAGCCGAATGGTGGTTCCCTGGCCGGGCGCAGAGCGCAGGTAGAACTCGCCGCCAATCGTGCTCATCCGCTCTGCCATGCCCATCAAACCTAAACCGCGCTTGCCGTCCGGTGCGCCCGCCACACTGGCCGGATTGAACCCGACGCCGTCATCGGTCACGCGCACCTCAACCTTGTCGGTCGCAAACTCGAAAACGAGATTCGCGTACTGCGCCTGCGAGTGGCGGGCGATGTTGTTGATCGCCTCTTGCACGACGCGGAAGAGCGTGGTTTCGATGGGCGGCGGCAAACGGCGCGCATCCCCAATATCGTGGATAGTGAAGTGGATGCCCTGTCTCTTGAAAAGTGTCTCGGCGTACCAGCGCAGTGCGGGAACCAGGCCCAAATGGTCGAGCATACTCGGGCGCAAATCGAGAATGATCCGGTGAACTCCGTCCAGGGCGGTTTCGGTCATCGCGCGCATTCTTTCCAACTGCCGTTGCATCGCTGGTGTATCTGCCAGTTCCGCCACGTTGTCCAATCCGTACGCCAGGCCGGTGAGAATCTGGCACGTCTCATCGTGCAACTCGCGGGAGATGCGCTTGCGCTCTTCTTCTTGCGCGGAGATCACGCGATGCAGTAACTCGCCGCGCAGTTGCTCTTTGCGCTGCAACTCTGCGTAGAGTCGTGCGTTCTCTTCCGCCACCGCGGCGAGTGCAGCCGTGCGCTCTCGTACCCGCTCATCGAGTTGGCGAGTCCAGGCCTGGATTTCGTCCATCGATTTTTTCAGCCGTGCGCGCATGGCGTCGAAGGATTGCGCCAGCGTGCCGATTTCATCCCGTGCCTGTGCTTTAATCGGAGTATCCAGATCACCCGCCGCGATCCGTCGCGTGGCGGCGGTCAAGGCCTGAACCGGGGTGATCACGCTACGGGTGGTCAGGTATACGAGCATCAGCGCGCCGCCAATCGCCAATACCATCAGCGTAAAAATACGAACTCGCAGGCGATGTATTGACACAAACACTTCATCTTCACTTTGCCGAACCGTAATGCCCCACTGGGCGCGCTCGAGGGGCGCAAAGGCCAGGACTTCGCGTCGCGGCGTTGGGTCGGGTAGGGGAGTGTGGCAATCGTGACACGTGGAGACTGCCTGGCGATGATCGCGAATCATCCCTGCCAGGCTGTCTCCGTGATCGCTCTCGCGTCCAACACGTTCTGGGCGCGTACTTGCCAGGATCACGCCGCGCAGGTCCACCAGGTCCATATAGCCGGTTTCGCCAAGCCCGATGGGATCGGTAAACAGGCGAGTGCCGGGGCTGGCCAGGTCAAGGCTGACGACCAGTGCGCCCGTCATATTGCCAGCCGCATTCCGCATCGGCACAGCAGCAATGGGGGAAGGACCAAGTGGACCAAGCGGGCGCCGATAACGGGAAACGGCGAAGGGCTGTCCGTTGAGCACATCTGATACCGACGTGAAATGGCCAAAGGATACTGTGCCGGTGATCGGTGGATGGGCTGCTACCACGCGCCCCGTCCGATCCAGAAGAAACACGCGCGTGGTAAAGAGATTCATGTGGCGGTAGGCGCACTCGAGGCTGACGACGGTTCGTTCAGGATCCAACCAGCATTGAGTTGCGGTATCCGTCAGTAAGTTTTCGATGTCGGTAAGGATATGGTCAATGGAGCGCGCCGCCGTCTGGGCTAAGACCACGCGCTCCTGCAAGGTGCGCTGGATATTCTCGTTCAGGGCGGTGGTACCCAGATCGGCAAAGAGACTAATGAGGGACACCAGGCCGACGACGACGATCATCGCCATCTTCATGCCCAGCCCGGTGTTGGGCCAAAGCCGGGGACCCACCCGCGCGCCGAGGCGCTGGATCCATGTTTTAGCCGACTTCTGAGCGTCCATATACGTACTTCCCTTTAGTTCACTGGCGTTCCCATCGGAAACCCCTAGATGTACGCATCAGGTGGCTCCATTAGAAAAAAATGAGCCGACCAGGTGCTATTTAGAGACCTTGATCGGCTCCGGGTGCCATACCTCCTCCGCCATGAAAAGGATCGGGCTTGGTCAACAGAACTGCGTATACAAAAGTCAGTATAGATCATGCGCCCATCATTCGCCCATCGTCGAGCAAAAACATTGTACCACAAATCACGCCTGTTGGCAATCCGCCGTATTCGTTCATGTAAAATGTTACCGAAGTGGTATTATTCACTCAAAAGAAAA
>JBBITV010000323.1:0-4911 GCA_037440585.1 Chloroflexota bacterium | reverse complement strand
CAACGACACACCCATGATCAAACCCAGAATGAACGCCAGCAGCATCAGGATAATGATCGTTTCCATGTTAACGGCCTCCTGCATCCACCAGATTACAGAACAAACGGTCATAGTCGTAGAACGTTGCCGACCTGTTCGGGCGTGCCAGCCATAACAACAAATCTGAAACGCCTCAGACTTCCGAAGTCTTCGAGACTTCGGAAGTCTGAGGCCGCTTCAAGTTACAGGCTATTGCGCGAGCATCTCAGCGGCTCAGTTCTTGTCCGATCTGCTTCCAGACCTGCCTGATATCCTGCCCGACGAACTGTCTTGGCCTCATCTCATCCAACTCCTTCAAAATGTCGGTGCGTAGCTCCGGGCTGCCTCGCTCCGCCAAATCCTGAAGTATCGCCTCGAGTTGTTCGATCTGTGCCTCGGTTAACACAAATCTCGTGGTACCCTCACTCTCATCCTCGAGCAGCTCTTGGGCTGCCGGGGTGAGTTCCTTCACCACTTTGGCAGCACGAGCCCGCAGCTCTGGATCCGCCAGGAGCAACGCCGATACTTCCAGCGTGTGCCGGTAGAACAGTCTCTCCCAGCGCCGCCCAGCCTCGCTCTGATGCAACACCCGGTCCCGGAACGCCCGCAGTGTACTCAGGTATGACTCCCGTTCCGGCATTCGGTCATCCCACAATGCCGTGCCAATGCTACATCCGCAATCGCTGGGCTCACCGCTACATCGATCCACCGGCGCGTCTACCTGGCCGGCAACAGGCTGAGCCAATGCCCGAGCCGCATTGAGCCGCCCCCAACCGAACGTGCTGTCATAGTTGGCAGAACCCAGGTCATCGGCCGAACGCTGCAAGACCCACCAGGCTTGAGCATTGGTCAGGTTGGGATAATGCGAAAACAACTTGCTTCACGAGTCGCCATTTGTTTTGACAATCAAGGAGTTGATTGCTATAATGGTTATAGTTTTGATCAATTCGTTAATCACGCATGCGACCTGATAGCGCGTGACCTCGCTTGAGGAGGAAGAGAATGCCGAGAACGGTGTCCGCAACGGAGGCCAAGATTCGCCTGGGTACGATGATCGATTGGGCAGTGGAACATGGGGACGAGGTGATTATCGAAACCCGCGGGCGCCCCAGAGCGGTCCTCATCAGTTTTGAAGAATACCAACGCGTTAAGCAACTGCAGACAATCGCCCGGCGGCGGGAAGCGTTGGAGCGATTGGAAGCCCTGGCCGAGCGGGGAGGCGCCCGCAACCAGGACCTGACCCAAGAAGCAGCGGATGCACTGGCAGATCGCTTCAGCCGTGAGGTGATCGAGGAGATGATCGGTGAGGGGAAAGTCCTCTATAAAGGCGCGTAAAACAGCATGCGAGTTCTCCTTGACGCCAACCTCTTCATTAGCTTCCTTCTGTTCCCCAAACGCGACAGCCCCAGTGGCGTGATCGTCAGGGCCGCAATCCTGGGGGAGGTCGTCCTTTTACTGCCGGAAGAACTTCCTACGGAGTTCGCGACCAGGGCCAGGGAGAAGCCGTACCTGGCCAAACGGATCCGTCCAGAGGAGGTGGAAGAGCTCGTGCAGATTCTCTCCGACATCGCTGAGATGATCCCCAAGATCACCGAACCGATTCCGGCTGTGACCCGCGATCCCAAGGATGACTACTTGATCGCATATGCGCTGGTCGGAGCAGCGGACTACCTGGTCACCGGGGACCAGGATCTGCTGGTATTGGGGCAGGTCGATGATGTCAAAATCGTCACCCCCCGCGCATTTGCCACACTGCTAGAAGAGCGAAGGGGTTGAAAGCCCGGTTGGAATTGATGTCTTGGCTGTTGTGCCTCAGCGGCAGCACCAACGCTCAGGCGACCAGTCCAAAAAATTCGCACACCCTTCCAGGAAATTGACCACAGGCAACGAATTGAATTCAACTACTGATTCTCCTGAGATTGTCCCACCATGAGAACGGTCGCCAGCTCTGGGTTGCCTGGGGTGGAGTTCCGTAATATAATCACGCCAGATGCTCCAGTAAGCGGAGGCAAGACCGCGAATGAGAACGAACGGAAGTTTATACTGGCCTGTTTGTCCAACTGCTGGGGCGAACCATTTTCGCGATGCGCCTGCCATGGGCGCTCATCGGTCCGCTAACGGTTCCGCTGGTCTACCTGCTGGCGCGCATCGGGTATGGACGGCGTGTGGCCGTCTGGGCAGGGGTGCTGGTCATGGCATCGAACGTGGCCATACACTTCAGCTTCAGGCCCCGTTGTTCCTGATCGGTGTCATAGCAACCCTGGCTGGCTGGCGCCGGCCAATCAACCAGGGACTGTTGGCGTGGCTGGTGCTGGACCTTTTGCTCGGCTCGGTTCTGATGGATGTCCCAGCCGCGTTCCACCGCATCCTGGGTGTGCTCCCCGCCGCTCTCCTCATGGTGGCCATTGGGATTGATACGGGGGCAACCGTCCTGGCGCGGTCCGGTTCCTGGTCCCCGAGAGTAGCCACATGGCTTGCGGCAATCGGCGTCCTCGTACTGGCGGTGGTTGACGTGCACTATTACTTCGGCATCTACAACCGGCAACAAGCGTACAAACCTCCAACTCAGGAAACGATCAGCATTATCGCGCAGGAATATAGCCGCATGAAACAGGGTACATTTGTCATATTCACCCGTGATGGCATAGACGCGGCCGGCAAGGTCCACCACACCCCCATCGTGTATGTTGCCGATGACGCCATCAAAGGTGGCGTTCCTCAAGTGGTGGACAAGTTGGACAAAACAAGGTCGCTCTTCTTCTACGTCCTGCCAGATCAGGCGGCTGAACTGCCTCGCCTGATGGCCCGCTCCCCGGGTGGCACTCTCCAGCAGTATCACCGTTCAATCGACGGCTTTTTGTTGATGACCCGATACGCTGTGCCCCCTGGAACACAGTAGGCTGACTGGCAAATCGCTTTCACCGCTTCTTGTCAAGCCGTCCACTCGATGCTATAATTGACCGCGCGGTGGAGCGCCGGGAATGCAGCGGGCGCTTGCCTGGTCAGGAGTTCAGTATTGAAACAAGCCCGATTCTGGATCGGGATGGCACTCAGTGGGATCTGCCTGTACCTTGCCCTCCGGGGCATTCGCTTCGTCGAGATCCAGGCGGCCTTGAGCCGCGCCAATTATGTTTTCCTGGCGCCCGCGGTCGCGATCATCGTCGCCGGCCAGTGGGCGCGCGCGGTACGCTGGGGGATGCTTTTCCAGCCACGGCTGGCGATCGGCTACGCCAGGCTGTTCTCGGTCCTGAATATCGGCTATTTCCTGAGCAGCGTGTTGCCGGCCCGTATTGGCGATGTGGCTCGGGCGTATCTGCTGGGTGCGGGCGTACCGGGTGCCCAGGCATTGGCCACGGTGATCGTGGAGCGCGCGCTGGATGCGCTCACGGTGATTCTGCTGCTGATCGTCCTGATGCCCGTGGTGCCGATTCCGTCTTGGGTCGCCCAGGCCACTATGATGCTGGGGGCGGCCTTTGTTATACTCGTGCTGGGCATGGTCGTGGCGACGGCGCAACGCGAGCGGGGCTTGCGCTGGCTGAGGCGTGGCCTGGCATGGGTGCCCTGGATCAACCCGGACCGATGGGTGCGCCAGGCGGAAGCCTTGCTGGACGGAATGGCGATTTTGCAGTCTCCCTGGCAATTCCCGGTGCTGCTGGCATTTTCAGCCGTGCTGTGGGCCAGCGCGGCAACGGTTAATTACCTGGTCATGCTTGGGTTTGAGATGCGGCTGTCGTGGGCGGCAGCCGCTTTTGTGCTTTGCGTCACTGCCCTGGGCGTAACGGTGCCCTCCTCGCCGGGTTACATTGGGGTCTATCATGCTGCCGTTGTCGCGGGCCTGGCCGTTTTCGGCGTGAGCGGCGCCGAGGCCGTGGCATACGCCCTGGTGCTGCACGCCGTGAACTACGTTGTCCTGATCGTCCTGGGCATCTTGTCGATGTGGCGCGAGAGCCTCTCGCTGGCTGAGGTGCAGCACGAAGTTGCCCAACGATCACAGCTTGATGCGCGGAAGCAGCCGACGTGAGATCCACGTCGTTTGGGTTGACATCATGAAAATTCTCCTGGCTTTGACCTACTACCGACCGCACATCAGCGGGCTGACCATCTACGTCGAGCGGCTCGGCCGGGCACTGGCAGCGCGCGGCCATATCGTCAGCGTGCTGACTTCACAATATGATCCGACGCTCCCGATCGAGGAAGTAGTTCATGGCGTCCGGATCGTGCGTGTGCCGGTCGTGGCGCGGATCAGCAAAGGTGTCATCATGCCGACCTATGGCCTGCACGCAACCCGCATGGTGCGCGAGCACGAGGTGTTGAGCATCCACCTGCCGCAATTCGACGCGACCGGATTAGCCCTGCGCGGGCGCATCATGCACAAGCCTGCTGTTCTGACATATCACTGCGATCTGCGCCTGCCGCCGGGGCTTTTCAATCGGGTCGTGGATCGGGTGGTCTACGTGGCTAACTACACGGCCGGGCTCCTGGCAGACCGGATCGTGACCTCCACCCAGGACTACGCCGACAACTCGCGACTCCTGTCACGCTTCAAGGACAAGATCGTCGTTATCCCGCCGCCAGTGGTTATGCCCACACCCTCCCCCGCCGACGTTGCACTTTTCAAAGAGACGTACGCGCTGAACGGCCACCAGGTTGTCGGATTTGCCGCGCGCTTCGCGGCCGAGAAAGGCGTGGAGTACTTGCTGGAGGCGATACCGCGCCTGCTGGAACGCTTCCCTCAGCTCAAGGTGCTGTTTACCGGCCCGTATCGCAACGTCCTGTGAGAAGAAGCCTACTGGGAACGCCTGGCCCCGGAAATCGAGCGCCTGGGCGACCACTGGGAGTTCCTGGGTACCTTGCCGTCAGCCCAGATGCCGGCCTTCTTCGCTGCCTGCGACT
>JBBITV010000322.1:0-4920 GCA_037440585.1 Chloroflexota bacterium | reverse complement strand
CCGCTATTGTCGAGCTTATCTTCCCGGGGCCCCGCACGCTCACGGGTCTCGTGGCCGACTTTGCGGTGATGGATTTTACGTGGACTATCAAGCTGTACCCGCCAGGCAGTGACGCGCCGGTAACCTACACGGCGACCTATCGTGGCATACCAGGCGAGCCTCACGTGGAGCTTGATTTCGACCGGGGACCTGAGATGGTATCAAAGATGCGGTTGGAGATCAAGGACCTGAACGCCGGCGAGCGAGCAAAGATTCACATCCGGGAGTTGATGTTACGTTGAGCGAGCACGACGGAGCATCGACAGTGCTCAATCCCAGCTACGAAGCCATCGAGGCCGAGAATATAGCTCTCAAACAGCGCGTCGGCGAACTGGAGAGCCGCATTGCGGTGCTGGACACGGAACTGAGCCGGTTGAAGGGGGTCGCGCGTGAGTCTGTAGACGTATTGGTTAAACTCAAGTCCCTTTTCGCCCTGACCACAGCGTTTTTGCTGGCTGCTGTGCCGCCCCTATTGGTCGTGCAAGATCGTTGGCTTGGCCATCAAGCAGTAGCAGACTTCTTCCGTGAGCCATGGGAAAAGCTTAAACCCCTGTCCCAATTGGCCTTCCCGCCTTATTTTGCCGTTGTCTTTGTCTGCCTCCTGGCATTGGCAGCGCTCTTTATCTTGTTAAGGGATGAGCAACCAGTGGCCCTGACCGTAGAGATGTCGGGCAATCTGAGCCACATCGCAAGTGCAAAGATCGGGCCTGTCCAGAAGCGGATCAGTTATGCTCTGTTGCTGTTCGCAGGCGTGGGCTTTATCGGCATAGTTTGGGCTGGTATTCTCTATCGGAGAATGCCCGGCTGGGATCTCGTTCTGGTTTCCCTGACATTTGGACTGGGCTGGCTGGCACGCGAGACACGCATCGAGGAAGCCGGTAACCTCTGGCGCCAAAATCAAGAATGGCTCGTGGCTGCCCTGCTGTTGCACGTGACGCTGGTCGCCTTCCTGGCCAGTTACTACTCTCCCCACGGTATTACCTGGGTGTTCGCACTCCTCCTGGCACTGGCGGCCATTAACGCACTGCGCAACTATCGGAGCGTGCCGCCGATCTATTGGGTCACGACGCTGGCGTTGGTCCTGTTTACGCTCAATATTAATGGCTGGTGGTTCTCCGTCGTCGGGGATGAATATAGCTTCTACCGTTATGCACGCGACATTGCGGAGACCCAAAGCGTATGGCAAATTGGCTCCAACTTATTCAACGGACAAGCCGTTTACGGCACGCATCCCTATTTTTCATCGTTCCTCCAGGCTATCTCGGTGAAGCTCTTCGGCAGCGAGAACTTCGGCTGGCGTTTCAGTAATATTTACCCCAGTGCGATGGCGATTGGCCTCCTTTTCGCGTTTTTCCAGGCGTTTGTGCGGCGCTGGGTGGCGCTGGTGGCGGCGCTGTTCCTGGCGGCATCGCACTACCTGATGTCCTTTGGCAAAATCGGCTACAACAACCTGCAGGCCTTTCTGGCTCTGGCTCTCACCCTCTGGGCGGCAGCCTGGGCTGTGCGGACCCGGCGACCGCTCGCCTTTGTCACGCTGGGCTTCACCCTGGCTTTCTGCTTTTACGTCTATCCGGCTGCTCTGTATGCGCTGCCTTTGCCCATCATACTGCTGCTTTTTTACTTTCCACCAACATCCAGGGCAGCGCTTGGCCGTTGGGGTATCACCACTCTATCAATGGCAATTCTCCTTTTCCCTCTGTCCCTGCAACCTGTTTACTGGCAGACCAAGGTGGCCGGGACCATCTTCTACAACCCGAAAATCGTCCAGACTGCCGGAAACATAGTTTATCACCTTGTGAGTAACACGTTGTACTCCTTGTTCTCTTTCATGTACGTCCCCGACGAGACACACTTCGTGGCGGTGTCTTACGTGGATCCGCTGACGGCTACGCTCGTTCTTATCGGCGCAGCCTATCTCCTCACGCGGGTGCGGAAGGAGCGATTCGTAACCTTCTTCCTGTCCAGTTTTGTGGTGCTCTTCTTTCTGGTGGGGGTTTCCCACGACCGGACCTTTCCGACACCCACCCGGATGTTTATGCTCCTCCCCTGGTTTGCGCTGTTCGCGGCCAGCGGTTTGGCGTGGGTAGTGGCGCAAATCAGGCAGCTCGGATTCCCTCGACTGGCACGTGGCGTGGTGGCGCTCGTGGTCATCGCGGTCGTGGGGCTGAACCTATACCAGGCGTATCCTCTTTCGCAGCAGCGTATGGCAGGCCGCTACCAGTCGATGGAGGTACTCTTCCTGCGCCTGGCCGAGCGCGTGCTGAGGGCCCAGGACGAGCCGCCCAAGAAGTTTGTCTGGGTCAATAATCCGAATACATTTCACGTAGATGCCCTGCGGGAATTACTGAGGGTCTACGCCGTGCCGTTCACATCATCACAACTCGTGGAGATCGTGGCGACCGACCAGAATCTTTCTACCGCGGCCCGTTCGCTCGTCGCTGATCGAAGTGCGTTGGTCATCATCAGCCCGCGGCTCCCGGGGACGTGGCAGGCGTCCTTTGGACGTGCTTTGGGCGAGATGGGCAAAGTGCCTTGTGACATCAGGAACATGAAAGGAGACGTGCGATTCACATTATGGCGCGCCAGCGACTTGCCTCCGTTGTGCGAACAATAGTTCTCAATTTAAAAAGGAACGGATAGTTTATCATGATCCACCCAACGGCTGAAGTTTCGCCCAAAGCCCGCATTGGCAAGGGAACTCGCATCTGGCATCACGCCCAGATTCGCGAGGGTGCGGTACTCGGCCAGAACTGCATTGTCGGCAAAGGTGTTTACATTGACTTCGACGTGGTGATCGGCGATAACGTGAAAATTCAGAACGGCGCATTTGTCTATCACGGCGTGACCCTGGAGGACGGCGTGTTCATCGGCCCCAGCGTCGTGCTGACGAACGATAAGCTGCCGCGGGCCATCACGCCTGATGGCACGTTGAAAGGTACTGAGGACTGGGTGGTTGGCCGCATTCTGGTCAAACAGGGCGCTTCCCTGGGTGCCGGGGCCGTGATCCTGCCCGACGTGATCATCGGGCGCTGGGCCCTGGTGGGCGCGGGGGCGGTGGTGACGGCCAGCGTGCCAGATCACGGGCTGGTGGTGGGCAACCCGGCACGCCTGATCGGCTACGTCTGCCACTGCGCGCGCAAGCTCCAGGGCGGTGAGCCACGGCCGGGGGCTGTCTTGACCTGCCCGGCATGTGGTTGGACGTACCAGGTGCCAGACACGGGTACACAGGAACACAAGTAAACAGGTACACAGGGCCTTGTCTACCTGTGTACCTGTGTACCCGTGAGAGAAGCACTGAAAGCAGAAAAATGATTCCCATTGCCAAGCCGGTTATCGGTCCTGAGGAAAAAGCGGCTGTCCTGGACGTGCTGGAGTCAGGCCAACTGGCCCAGGGTGCGCGCGTGCGTGAATTTGAGGAGCAGTTTGCGGCGGCCTGCGGCGTGAGTTTTGGCGTGGCGACCTCGTCGGGAACGACGGCCTTGCACGTCGCCTTGCTGGCCCACGGCATCGGCCCCGGCGACGAGGTGATCACTTCGCCTTTCACCTTCATCGCCTCCGCCAACGCCATCCTGTACGTTGGCGCGACTCCCGTCTTCGCCGACATCGATCCGGATGACTTCACGCTGCGCCCGGAGCAGGTGGCCGCCAAAATCACGCCTCGCACACGTGCCATTCTCCCTGTGCATCTCTACGGCCAACCCTGTGACATGCCGGCGCTCATGCACATCGCCGCCGGGCATAACCTGATCGTCGTCGAGGATGCCTGCCAGGCCCACGGGGCGATGGTAACCATCGATACGGATGGGTCAAAATCCAAAATCCAAAATCCAAAATCTAAAATCCGCCCGGTGGGCAGTTTTGGCACCGGTTGTTTCTCGTTCTACCCGACCAAGAACATGACGACGGCCGAAGGGGGCATGATCACGACTAACGATCCGGTGATCGCCGAGCGGGCGCGGATGTTGCGCCAGCACGGAGCGCGCGAGCGTTACCGGCACGAGGTGCTGGGCTACAACTTCCGCATGACCGATGTGCAGGCGGCCATCGGCCTGGTCCAGTTATCCAAACTGGCTGAGTGGACGGCCCGCCGCCAGGCGAACGCTGCTTATCTGAGCCAGCACCTCGCCGGGTTGGAACACGTCATTATTCCTCGGATACGCCCAGGCGCAACCCACGTGTTCCACCAGTACACGATCCGGGTGCTGGGTGACCGGGATGCGTTCGCGGCCCGGCTGCGCGAGTTAGGGGTTGAAACGGCGGTGCATTATCCGCTGCCGGTCCATCAGCAGCCACTTTACCAGCGCCTGGGATACGGGGGCGCATTTCCCGCCGCCGAGGAGGCCAGCCGGCAGGTATTGTCATTGCCGGTACATCCGTTGTTGAGCAAGGAAGATTTGGACTGGATCGTTAGGGCGGTGAGGGCTGTAAGTTCGTGATACGCTCCGGTTCGTAGTGGGTGCTTTAGCGCCTCAGCACCACTACAGTTCGTGTCTACTGTCGCGCTTAAGCGCTCACTACAAACCTGTAAGATGTTTTAGCTTGACAATTTCGCCGATTGCTGGTATTTCTTACTACGTTGGACTGATGGGCACAATGGTGCTATGATCACGGTGTTATCGTAGAGAGTTCTTAGGCAAGAGCGAGGTGAGCAACCATGACAATTCCGATGCCGGTTGTGAAGGAACCTGAGGCTGTAGCGGCCGAGCGTCCCTGGCCGCCAGAGCAGGGCGAATGGACCTACGAAGATTGGCTCCGCGTACTATGATAAATCCTTGAGCAAGGCACCCAGCATAGACGTTTACATCCTGCGTGAGGCAGGGTACGAACTCCAGGGCCGCTGGGGCGTTGGCGAGGTGGCACAGTCAGAGGTATTGCCTGGAT
>JBBITV010000321.1:4293-4959 GCA_037440585.1 Chloroflexota bacterium | reverse complement strand
AAGCTATCCGCGACGCGCCAGTGGAAGGGATTGCGGCGGCTATCCGCGGGGTCAACTGGCCAGAGCGCAAGGCCCCCAGCATCAAGCGCGTCCTGGAGATCCTCTCCGAGCGGCGCAACGGCGATCTGAACATCGACTTCCTGGCCGATATGCCGGTGAAGGAAGCGATGGAATGGCTTACCGCCCTGCCAGGCGTCGGCGTGAAGACTGCCTCCCTCGTGCTCCTGTTCAATTTCCACAAGCCGGTCCTGCCGGTGGACACCCACGTCCACCGCGCCAGCCAGCGCCTGGGCCTCATCGGCCCCAAGACGACGCCTGAACAGGCGCATGATATCCTCCCCAGTCTTCTCCCGGCTGATCCTGATGTCTATTGGAACTTCCACGTGAACATGATCAAACATGGTCGTGAGGTGTGCGTCTGGGGCCGGCCGCACTGTGAGGTGTGTGTACTCAAGGAATTGTGCGACTATTACCACAATGTGCGGCTGAAGGGGAAGGATTAACTGGGTGTAGGCATTCAGAACCGTTGGACCAGCCACCCGAAGGGTCCCAACTTGCGGACGATGTCAGAATACCACAGTTCGCCTCGCAGCAGTCGCCAGATCGCCCGCCACATCCGGTTGCTCTTTTCGAGCCCGCGGGCGATAAGCGCGGGTGCCAAAGTGT
>JBBITV010000321.1:0-4283 GCA_037440585.1 Chloroflexota bacterium | reverse complement strand
CGCATCAATTTCCAGGCGTAGCGTAGCTCGGCCATCAGTTGCACGTCGATGGCCTGCTGGTAGCCGGCAAAGTCGGGTGGTTCGCTGGCGAGGGCCTGGAGGATGAACGGAGCGGCGATCTGGGCGCTGCGAATCGCGTAGTAAATGCCTTCACCGTCCAGCGGGTTGACCAGTGCGGCTGCGTCGCCAACCAGCAGGGTCCGTGTCGCATAAATGGGCGCGCCGGGCCGGCGGACTGGCAGGCGATGGCCCTGGGTGTGGATCACTTCGTAATTGCCCAGAAACGACCGGCAGAAAGCGGTGAATTCCTCGTTGTATTTCCGGAGGCGGGCCGCGTTCTCGGCCTGGCCGCCGACGCCTATGGACAGGTGATCCCCTTTCGGGAAGATCCAGCCGTAGCCCCAACCGATCGTCGCCAGGTCAAACAGGACCCGGTCCCGCCAGCATGCCAGGTCGTCGTCTCCGACGCGCACCTCGCTTTCGATGCCAATGCCCACCTGGATGTTGCGCATCAAACCGAGCGAGCGAGCCACAACACTATTCGCTCCATCGGCGCCGACCAGCACCTTCGCTGCGTACGTCTGCCCGCCTCGCATGGTAACCACCACGCGTTGTGCTCCTGCGTCGACCTCCTTGACCGGGGAGCCGTCGAGAACGGTGGCACCGGCCTCGCGAGCGTGCTCAACCAGAAAATAGTCGAAGCGGTCACGCATGACCATGTAGGCCAGGGGCCCATCGGCGCGGCGGGTGAACATGCGTCCCAGCCTGTTAGTGATGGAGACAGCCGTGATGGTCTGTTCAACGACCGGGCTGATGTCGAAATCCAGCAGTCGTGCGGTCTTGACGGTGATGCCGCCGCCACACGTCTTGTAGCGAGGCAACCGGTCTTTCTCCAGAACCAGGACCCGGGTCCCTACGCGAGCCAATTGATAAGCAACCGTTGCCCCAGCCGGACCACCGCCGACAACGATCACGTCGAAACAAGTGGAATCCTCGTTCACAGTTCCTCCCAGTTCCAGTCTCAGAAGATCACAGATGTGTCATGCTGAGCGGAGCGAAGCATCTCAGCGTCCTGGCATAGCAGCGTAGGTAGGGACCCTTCGCTCCGCTCAGGGTGACAATTTCCGCTCAGAGCCTGCCCTGAACGGAGTGAAGGGGTGACAATTTCGTGATCTACTGAGTCTTCACGGTTTGCTCGCCGAGAGGAGGCCCAGGCTCCACAGACCTCGCTGGTAGGCCCGCCATTGATCTCGTGCACCCCGCCAATTAGCGTAATGTAACTCAGAAACCGGGCCAGTTGCGCGGAGAAAAGCTGCAATCGGCTGCCATAGGCGGGCAAGCCGGTACAGGCGGTAAATCGAGGGACGGGCGTTGGAGGTGATATCCAGAAACTGCACGTCCTGAAAGCCCGCCTCCTGTGTCCACTGAATCCATTCGTCGCTCGTTTGTAGGTCGGGGACGGACCAGCCAGACAGCCACCTGTGCAACAATGCTTCATCGGTGGCTGAGAAGTCACGACTGGTTCGCATCCCCTCACTGATCACCAACCTGCCGCCCGGCCGGAGGAGGCGCCATGCCTCAGCCAGGAAGAGTCGCACGTTGGGGACATGGACGATGCTCTCCAACGCCCAGATCACGTCGAAGCTGGCGTCGCGGAATGCGGTTCGCGTGAAGTCCTGCACGTCGAACAGCACGCGGTCACCAACGCCACGGTCGCGAGCGTAGCGCCGTGCCCGTCGCATTTGGCTGGGGACCACGCTGATGCCGACGACGTGCACGTTGTACTCCTTCGCCAGCCATATGGCGCTGCCCCCAACGCCACAGCCGGCGTCGAGGATGCGCTGACCGTCCGCGATGCCGGCATAGTTCGCCATAACACGGTTTCTATTGATCAGCGATTCGGCATGGCTGTGCGTGTTCTCGTCCCAATACCCCAGGTGAAAGGCCAGGGCTTCACGCGTCATCCAGAGCAGGCTGTAATCCAGCCAGGTTTCGTCGAAATAGGCTTGAATGCGATAAACATCGGGCAACTTGGATTGTGCGCGTTCAACCATGAGCTTATCCCGCCTGCCTCTCCATATGACGTCTCCTCCGCGTTCGTCTGCCTGAGTGATTATAATCTTCTTTGTTGTTTTTGGCGAACCGCCCGCCCGCTAGCATTTGACCTCCCTTTTCATTACTCCTATAATTCCGGGCATGAATTATTACCTGTTAACCCTGGGTTGTCCGAAGAATATCGTCGATTCCGAAGGGATGGCTGAGCTGCTTGAGCGGGCAGGCTACCGGTCGAGCGCCCACCCGGAAGACGCCGAAGTTCTCATTGTCAATACTTGTGGCTTCATCGGTCCGGCCAGAGATGAATCCGTGGGAGCCCTCCGGGAATTGGGCGCACAAAAGCGACCTGGACAGTTGCTGATTGCGGCCGGCTGCCTGGTGCAGCGCGCCGCCACTGAACTCGTAGACGAGATCCCCGGCCTGGATGCGGTGCTCTCGACGCGGCGGTGGTACGAAATCGCCGAAGTGGTTGCGACTTTACGTCATCAAACCTACGGCGACATTCCCGAGACCGGCCAGATTGCGCCGCGCCTCAAGCTGAACGGCGCAGGCCTGACGCTGAACCGAGATGAGGCGATGCCAGCTAAGGCTATCACCCATGCCCTTCCGCGTAAACACGTCGGCGCCAGCGCCTATCTCAAGATTGCAGACGGGTGCAGCGCGCCCTGTGCCTTTTGCACAATTCCTGGCATCAAGGGACCCTGGCGCAGCAAGGCGCCCGACGCCGTCGTCGCCGAGGCGCGCGCCCTGGTGGCGCAGGGAGTCAAGGAGATCATCCTCATCGCCCAGGACACGACGGCCTATGGCTACGACTGGGGCCAGCGGGACCAACTGGCCTGTCTGCTAGAAAAGATTTGCGCTGAAGTACCGGACCTGCTCTGGCTGCGCCTGATGTACGCCTTCCCCGGACGGGTGACGCCTCACCTGATCGGGACCATGGCGCGCCTGCCCCAGGTCGTCCACTACCTGGATATGCCGCTGCAACACGGCCATCCCGCCGTCCTGGCCCGGATGCGCCGCCCCCCAGACGCCGTCGCCCGGCGCAACGTGCATGATCTCCGCGCCGCGATGCCCGACATCACCATTCGTACCGGATTCATTGTCGGCTACCCCGGCGAAACTGAGACCGAGTTCCAGGGGTTGCTCGATTTCGTTGAAGAGCTTCAATTCGACAAAGTTGGGGTGTTCACCTATTGCCAGGAAGCCGGGACACCGGCCGGCGAGATGCCGGGTCAGATTCCCGAAGAGGTGAAGCAGGAACGCCGCGCCCGGGTGATGGAGCTCCAACAACGTATTTCCCTCAAGAAGAATCGCAAACTCGTCGGCCAGAAGCTGGACGTGCTCGTCGATGGCGCGGGCGACGGCATCAGTGTTGGCCGGACGTACCGCGACGCGCCCGAAGTCGATGGGATGGTGATTCTCCAGCGCGTGCTACCGGTCGGAGAGATGATTTGCGCGCGCATCACCGGCGCGATGGAGTACGATTTGCTCGCGCGGCCGGATCGAGACAGGGGCCGCGCGCTGGAATGGGGCGCTCCCGCAAAGCATGTGCGGCGCGGGTGGGCGCGACGGGGAGGGTGAACATGGCTGTCGCCAAGGTTAGGCTCGAGCCTGAGTATACTTTAGAAGATTGGCTGGCGTTGCCCGAGGGGCCGCCCTACTACGAATTCGAGGATGGTAAGCTCATGCCTTCACCACGACCGACCCCACGCCACCAAGAAATTGAAGCTGCTCTGATCGCGGCATTGCATCCATTCGTGCAGTCACATCGCTTGGGCAAGGTCTGGCCGGAGATCGATGTTCCGCTCCCCACCGGCTATGGCTATGCTCCGGACATCGTCTACCTGAACCAGGCCCATCTCGACGCCTATGAAGCGGCAGACGGACAAGGTCCCGTCGTGCCGGACCTGGTGGTAGAAGTGCTCTCCCCGTCTACAGTCGCTCGCGACCGCGTGGTCAAGTTTCGCAACTATCACCGTGCGCGTGTGCCCTGGTATTGGATCGTCGATCCGGAAGCTTTGTCTATTGAGGAGTATCGGTGGGAGCCAGAAGGCTACCTGCGAGTGGCCTCACTGGCTCAAGGCGAGGTGTTCCAGCCGATCCTGTTCCCCGGCCTGGAAATCGATCTCCAGGCGTTAGTGGGTGAGAGTAAAGCATAGATTCACGCAGCGCGGGCGTGGATCGGTTCGACCTGGATAATTGGCTGCCCGGTGGTTGGGCTGGGACTG
>JBBITV010000320.1:0-4974 GCA_037440585.1 Chloroflexota bacterium | reverse complement strand
GCAGCACTGCTAGGGCTCTATTTCTAGAGTGTTTACCTTTCCGAAAGCTCTGAGAGAAACAAGATAACTTTGGAGGGAAAGTTTAATGTCTATCCTGCGTAGAAAAGCACTGACACTGGCCATTCTAACGGTCATGCTGGCTGTATTAGCTGCCTGTGGCGGCCAGCCGCCCGCCCCAGCAACCCCACCTGCTGAACCTACAGCCGCGCCGCAGGCGACTCGCGCCCCGACACCGACCGGGCCGGCTTCAACCCCCGAAGCCACCAAGACCCCACTGGCCCCCTCGACCAGCGGCACCCTCCGTATCGGCGTGCTGCCTATCACCGACGTCGTGCCATTCTACGTCGCGCAGCAGCAGGGTTATTTCAAAGAGCAGGGGCTCAACGTCGAGCTGATTCCTGTCGCCAGCGCCACCGAGCGCGACCAGTTCATGATCACGAAACAAATCGACGGCCAACTGAATGACCTGGTGTCGTCCGTACTATTTAACGCCGAGCAGCCGCGCATCAAGATCGTGCGCACAGCGCGTGCCGCGTTCCCCAACGCGCCCCAGTTTTGGATCCTGGCTCCCAAGGATAGCCCGATCAAAACTGTCCAGGACCTTAAGGGGATCGAGATTGCCATCTCTGAGAACTCGGTGATCGCCTACGTGACTGACCGCTTGCTGCAATTGGAAGGCCTGCCGAAGGCCGACATCAAGACAATCAACGTGGCGCAAATACCGACACGGTTCCAATTGCTCATGCAGGGCCAGGTCAAAGCCGCCACCCTACCCGACCCGTTCGCCTCCCTGGCTCTACTCCAGGGAGCGAAGACCATCATCGATGATAGCAAGTATCCCGAGATCAGCATGAGCGTCATCAGCTTCCGGTCCGATATCGTCCAGGCTCGCCTGGACGACGTGCGCAAGTTCCTGGCGGCCTACGACAAGGCCATCCAGGATATTCGTACCAAGCCGGAGCAATTCCGCAACTTATTGATCGAAAAGGGTCGTATCCCGGACCCGCTTAAGGATAAGTACCTGTTCCCACCGTTTCCCGAGCCGTCGATTCCGAGCAAAGAGCAGTGGGACGACGTGGTCAAGTGGGCGATGGACAAGGGGATCGTCAAGCAGGCGGTGGCGTATGAAAGCTCGGTCGATCCGGGCTTTGTGAAGTAATTGTTTATGATTGAAATCCGCGATTTGACATTCGCCTACCCTGGCCAGACGACACCCGTATTCGAGTCGTTCGACTGGCATGTTTCCCAAGGTGAAGCGTGGTCGATCATCGGTCCGTCCGGCTGCGGGAAGTCGACATTGCTGTACCTGATCGCTGGGCTACGCAAGCCTGGGGCCGGCTCGATCAGCGTCAACGCCGAGACGGTACCGCGCAAACAAAACCGGGGCAAGACCGGGCTGGTGCTCCAGGACTACGGGTTGTTGCCCTGGTCCACGATTCGGGAGAACGCGCAGCTCGGCTTGCGGATCCGGCATTTCTACCGGCAGAACGGGCAAGGAACCAGCCGGTCGGTGGAGTACTGGCTAGATCGTCTGGGCATCGCGGACCTGGCGGACAAGTACCCCATCCAGATTTCGGGCGGGCAGCGCCAGCGCGCCGCCATCGCCCGCACCCTGGCTATCGATCCCGACGTACTGCTCCTGGACGAGCCCTTTTCGGCCCTGGATGCCCTCACCCGCGAGGACATGCAGCGCCTGATGATCGATCTTCAGGTCGAGACAGGCTTGACTATGTTGCTGGTCACCCACAACATCGAGGAAGCTGTCTATATGGGGCAACACATCCTGGTGTTGCACGCGCCACCAAATCGGAAGGCCGACATCATTGAGAACCCAGGTGCCGGGCAGCGAGGCTATCGCCGCAGCCCGGAATTCCTCGAAAAAACGACGGAATTGCGCAATGCTTTGACCCCAGTCTGAGGTTCGGAGTCCGAGATGAGGATGTGACAACGCTATGCACAAACGCGATGTGCTCTTAACCGCCCTGGCAAGCCTGCTGGTGTGGCAATTGGCGGCAATGGCTCTGCGCCTGGACGTCTTGCCCGCTCCCACCCAGGTGCTGGTCACCTTCGTTGAACAACTGCCACGCGGCCTGGGGCGGCACTTCGCTGTGAGCACCGGCCGCGTCGTGGCCAGCCTCATCCTGGCGGCGGCCCTGGCCACGCCGGCGGGCCTGGTGTTGGGCCAGAGCGCCCGGCTTAATCGCATCTTCTCGCCCCTGATTTACATCACCTATCCCATCCCGAAAATCGTCTTTCTGCCGCTCATCCTGTTATGGCTGGGCATCGGCGACGTGAGCAAGGTTTTCATCATCTTCCTGATCTTGTTCTTCCAGGTGCTGGTGGTCGTGCGGGATGAGGCCGGAGCGTTGCGACCGGAACTCATTGCCTCGGTCCGGTCGCTGGGGGCGGGGCGGCGTGCGCTCTTCCGGTTTGTCTACCTCCCGGCGACGATCCCGGCGACGCTCACCGCGCTGCGGGTGAGCGTGGGGACAGCCGTGGCCGTGCTGTTCTTCGCCGAATCCTTCGCGACAACCTCGGGCCTGGGCTATTATATTTTCCTCGAAACCTGGACCCGCCTGGCCTACACTGAGATGTACGCTGGCATCATGGCGATGAGCCTGCTCGGGCTGGGATTGTACTTCCTGATTGATCGATTAGAGCGAAGGCTGGCACCATGGATGTTTGTAAGTTAAACGTTGGAACCCTTCGCTTCGCTCAGGGCAGGCCGTTGAACGTTAGAACGTTGAGCGTTTCAACGAGCAAAAGGCCAACGTGTTAACGTGCTAACGTGTAACGTGCCAACGCACGAAAAGGCCTTGTATGTTAGCAGAATGTTTGCCGCGATCGCGCATCGCTACGACCTGATGAACTGGCTCATGACGCTTGGGCAGGACCAGGCCTGGCGGCGCGAGGCCGTGGCGCACGTAGCGCCGCCGGTTGGCGGGGTCATGCTGGACGTCGGCACGGGGACGGGCGATTTTCTCCCGCTCCTGGCGGACGCGGCGCCGGGCGTGCGGGCGGTCGGCGTGGATTTCACCTACGCCATGATGGCAACCGGACGGGAGAAGTTGATTGCCGACCGGCGAAAAACGCTGTTGATCAGCGGTCAACGGTCGGCGTTCGGCGGTCATTGGTTATTCGTCGCTGGAGACGCTTTGTGCCTGCCCTTTCCCGATGACACCTTCGATGGGCTCGTCAACGGCTTTCTCCTCCGCAACGTCGTCGACCTGCGGCAGGCCCTGGCCGAGATGCGGCGTGTGGTGAAACCGGGGAGGCGCGTCGTCTGCCTGGAGATCACGAACCCGACCTTGCCGGTTTTCCGCGATCTGTTTCACTACTACTTTCACCACCTCGTGCCCATCATCGGGGGAATTATCAGCGGCCGGCCGGAGGCCTATGCTTATCTGCCCGAGTCGGTCGCCCGTTTCGTAGCACCGGTTGACCTGGCGCGATTGATGGAAGAAGTGGGCCTGAGCCAGGTGCGATATCGCCTGCTGGCCTTGGGCACTGTCGCCATACATGTGGGGATAAAGTAGGAAAGTTAAGTAAGATAAGAGTGAAATAAGGATGAAAGACATGACCACTCAGCACCAAGTCGTCGACCTGAGCCAGGTCCTGGACAAGCGGGTTCCGCGCTTTGACGCCTTCCCGCCGCCCGTGATCACCCCTTTCTGGACGCATCACGAGTCAGCCTTGAGCGGGCGCTACCAGGGCGTGACCTGCGAGGTCACCCAGGTCCAGTTTGTGACCAGTCTGGGCACTTACATCGATGCGCCGTTCCACTTTGACCCGAAGGGGGTTGACATCAGTGGCCTGACGCTGGAACAGTGTATCCGGCCTGGCATTTGCGTCGATCTGCGCTCGATCCAGCCGCCCACCCCTATCACCGCCGCCGATTTAACCGGCTTCGACCCGGCGGGCAAAGCGGTACTCCTGTTTACCGGGTGGAGCGGGCACTGGTCCGACCCGGAGACCTATATGCGCGGGCCGTTCCTGACCCGCGACGCGGCGCGCAGCCTGATCGACCGGGGGATCAAGCTCCTGGGTATCGATGCCCTCGTCGTGGACAATTACAACGATCCCCGCCGGCCGGTACACGATCGCTTGCTGCGGGCAGGTGTGCCGATTGTCGAAAACCTCACCAACCTGCAATTGCTGTTGGGGCGCCGGTTCACCTTCTACGCTGTACCACCCCGCATCCGGGGCGCGGCAGCTTTCCCCGTCCGGGCTTTTGCCGTTATTGAGGAATAAAGGGGATTTACCTTTGAAGCGCATACCCGTTCAGGATGAGTGGCAGATAGTCGCGGAGTGGGTGTGGGGTGCGGGTCGGCGTCGGCGACGGTGGTAGAGTGACCTCAACTTCGCCGCCCTGAAGTACCAGGTTAGAGATCGTCCGGTCGGTGCTGCTCAACAGTACGTTTTCAAAACTCAGCCTGGTAGTGCCAGGCCGGTCGGCCACCAGGTGTAAAGCCAGGAGCGCAAAGTTTCCACTCGGCGGCGGAGGATTATCCAGCACACTGACGACCATCACGCGCACTGTTCCACCGGATTGCGCCAGTGGGATGAGGCTGTAGCGTCGCATGGAGTCCAGGAAGCTGCTCAGCCGGACGCCTTTTACCCGAACTAAGTCGGGATGATAGCGCAATGAGAGGTCAAAACCGACGAGGCGGTCGACCCGCGCAACGCCTATGGTCATGGTGAACTCGGTCCCGGCTTCGACGGAGGAAAAAGCCGGGCTCAAGAAGACGATCGGCCTCGACCATGGCAGCGTGGCGGACGGGGTGGCCGTGCCGGTGGCGGTTGTGGTAGAAGATGCAGTGGGCGAAGGTGTGGGCGACGCCGTAAGGGTCGCAGAGACCGCAGTGGCCGTCAAGGTTTCACGGGTGGGACTGGGCGTTGCCGAGTTCTGGTCCGGCAGTGGGGTTGGGCTCGAGGTGACTGTGAGAGTCGGGCCGGGGGTGGATGTGATCGTAG
>JBBITV010000319.1:0-5012 GCA_037440585.1 Chloroflexota bacterium | reverse complement strand
CTCAGGATGACAAATGTTCGCTTCGCTCAGGATGACAAATGTTCGCGCCATTGGGTCTGGGTCCGGGCCAGGCATCTTCCATAGCAAGGAGGAACTTTGATCAGCGTCAATCAGCAGGCAGCCAAGATCGTGGAACAAATGGTCGCCTGTGCACAGCAGTTGGGGATTTCCGTGACCCACTTGCCGTGCGGAGCCCGGGTCGTTGACCTGGGTGTCGACGTCCCTGGCGGGCTGCTGGCCGGTAAATATGCGGCCGAGGCCAGCCTGGGCGGTATGGGCGAGGTGGCTTTCCTGCCGTTGGACTTCGGGGACCTCTGGTTGCCAGGCGTCGGCGTCGCCGTGGATCAGGTCGAAATCGGTTGCATGGCGTCTCAGTACGCTGGCTGGGCCATCCGGCGGGAGAATTTCTTCGCCATTGGATCCGGACCGGCACGCGCCCTGGCGACAGTAGAGCCCCTGTTCCAGCAGTTGAACTACAAAGATAGTGCGGACGTGGCGGTCATTGTGTTGGAGGGGCGTGAGCTGCCTGGCGACGAGGTGGCGGAATACATCGCCCGCAAGTGCCGCGTGAATCCGGCCGGGGTCATTATGTTGGTAGCGCCGGCGGCGTGTCTGGCGGGCTCCGCCCAACTCTCGGCCCGGGTCGTGGCGACCGGGATGCACAAAATGCTCAAGCTGGGGTTTGACGTGCGCCAGGTGCTGCATGGCTACGGCTCGTGTCCCATCGCACCGGTGGTCCCGGACGAGGATCTCGCCAGCGCGCACGCGAATGACTGCGTGCTCTACGGTGGGCGGGTTCACTACACCGTGCGTGCGGACGACGCTGAAATCGAAGCCCTCATTGAGCGCATCCCCTCGTCAGCCTCCCCGGACTACGGCACACCTTTCTACCAACTCTACCAGCGCTACGGCGACTTCTACAGCATGGATCCGCTGCTATTCTGTCCGTCACAGGTAACCATCAACAACCTGACCAGTGGCAGAACCTTCCGCGCCGGCCAGCCCCATCCTCAGGTTCTCAGAACATCTTTGCTGGGCGAGAGCGCAGCGTGAAGGCCATCACCTGGAATGGAGGATTTGACTACTGTGTGTATCTGCCGTCCTTTTGTAGTTGACGATGTGACGTTGTATGCAATACCCAACTCTGCCGAGACCAGACAGGCCGAATCTTACCTGGGGCGCAAGGGCATTTGCCACACGAGGCTAGATGTCTCAGCCGACGAACAGGTTCTCGCTGAAATGATCCGGCTCACAGGCCAGACAACCCGGCCGGTGATCGTCATCGGAGATAGGGTGTTTGTTGGGTTTGACGAGGCTGAATTGAACGAGGTCGTACCCTGACGCGCCTTCCCGTCTGGACACGGCCGTATCCTCAGAATATCCTATTTGCTGTTTATCGCCGTTGGGACTATTATTCTCCTGGGTAGATAACACGCCAGAGGTGTTTGTTGAAGATGGGCAACAGGAGGATAATAGTATGTGGACTGACCAGGCAGATGACATTCTGAAGCAATTTGCTCAGGTGGCGGAGGAACGTTTCGAGAAACACGAGCGCGAAGCGGCGCGGGATCTCCTTCAACACTTTGACTTTCTTCCGTGGGAGCTGCAAGAGAAGTATTGGGAGGTCGTGGAACTGTATCGCGAAGGCAAGAGAGCCGAAGCTTCCAGAGCCTGGGAGGAGTGGATGGAAGAAGCGAGAGAGCTGGACCTGATCTGATTGAGAAAGGGGGAGAGGGTCATGAAGAAATTGCTGATCCAGCTGGACAGCGATAAGCACCCTAGCTCGTTCGACCGCATTGTGGCCTACGATGCGGGAGCCGATGAGGTGTTAAGCTATGGCGGGGTGACCGTGGCGGACGTCCGGGGCCTGATCCAGAGCGCCTTCTTCACCCGCGGCATTCCTGATCTGAATACCATAGCCGCCTGGATCGGCGGCTCGGACGTGGCGCTGGGCGAGCAACTCCTGGCGGAGGCTCAGCGCGCGTTCTTCGGCCCGTTTAAGATCTCACTCATGCTTGACTCCAACGGCTGCAACACCACCGCCACGACGGCCATCGCGAAGCTGGCCCGGCAGCTCGACCCTTCGGCTGGCTCAGGGCAGGCTCTGCGTGGCCGCACTGCGGTGGTGATTGGCCCCGGACCGGTGGGCACGCGCGCGGCGCTGTTGCTGGCGCGCGAGGGCTGCCAGGTGACGGTCGTCTCGGTCCCACCCGACTTGCTCGGAGCACGCTATAATCCTGAGCTGGCGCAACGGACCCTGGCGAACGCGCGCCAGGTGGCCGAGGCCTTTGCCAGCAGCGCGGCCGAGGGTAGTGTTGGCAGCCTGCGAGTGGCAGAGGTACCCGATCGCGCGGCCATGGAAGGCTATCTGGAAGGGGCCGAGATCGCAGTGGCGGCCGGGCCGGCTGGCCTCCAGATGTTGCCCCACGCCTTTTGGGCGCCGCATCCCACATTGCGGTGGCTACTTGATTTCAACCTGACTGAGCCGCTGGGCATCGAGAAGATCAAGCCATCGGATGACTTCAAAGAGCGCGAGGGCAAGCGCGTGTTGGGGCCGCTGGCGATTGGCAACCCCAAGATGACGGTACACAAGGCCTGTATCGCGAAGCTGTTCGAGCGCAACGACCTGGTGCTGGACGCCGAGGGCGTCTACGAGCTAGCGAAAGGGCTCGTCTGACATAGAACTGCTGACAAGGTGACAAGGTGACAAGGTGACAAGGTGATTTTAGATTTTGGATTTTAGATTGGGCTTGTCACAAAGCCGGTTCTTAATCCAAAATCGGCAATCCAAAATCCAAAATCACCTTGTCATCCTAGGGGATGCCTACTTTGATCGAGTGTCCGCTTTGTCTGAGGGATGTCAAATTGAGCGAGAGTGCCCGCGAGGGGGACCTCATTCAATGCCCCTTCTGCAAGATTTGGTTCAAGCTGGTGAAGGTGAACGGCGAGCTCGTTGGAGAACGAGTCTAGAATGACCAGAGCGATCGGGATCGACCCGGGAACAGTCAGCTTCGACGTATGCGGACTGGAGGACGGCCAGGTGTTCCTGGACACCACCGTACCGTCGAAGGACATCGCCGCCAACCCGCAGGTGCTGGTGGACCTGCTGGAGTCAGCCGGCCCCGTGGACGCCATCGTCGGGCCGTCGGGCTATGGCCTGCCGCTGGTGCACATTCGTGACGTCGGCGAGCGGGAGTTGTTCCTGCAGATCCTGGTCGATCCGGCGGGTCGCGAGCGTATCTCGGTTCTGGGCGGGCTGAGGCGGCTGGTGCTCATGATGAAGGAACGAGGTTTGCCCGTCTACTTCGTGCCAGGGGTCATCCACCTGCCGACCGTACCGGCCTATCGCAAGGCCAACAAGCTCGACATGGGCACTGCCGACAAGATGTGCTGCGCAGTGCTGGGCGTCTACGACCAGGCCCGTCACCTCGGCATCGACTTTGACGAGACGTCCTTCATCTTCGTCGAAGTCGGCGGGGCTTACACCGCTATCATGGCCGTCGATCGGGGCAAGATCGTGGACGGCCTGGGAGGGACCACCGGCAGCCTGGGCTATTATTCGCTGGGGGCAATGGACGGGGAGCTGGCGTACTTGCTGGGGAATTTCCCCAAAGAGACACTTTTCTCGGGCGGCGCGTCGTTCATCGCCGGCCGGCCGGACCTGGCGCCTGAAGCGCTGGCCGAGTTGGTTACCTCCGACGGCCCGTGCCAGGCCGCCTGGCAGGCACTGGTCGAAGGTGTGGTCAAGTCGGTCGCGGCTGAGACGGCGGTGGTCGAGCAGCCACGCGAGATCCTGCTCTCGGGCCGGCTGTGCCGGATTGCCGCGTTCCGCCAGGCGCTGGCCGAGCGGCTTGAACGCTTCGCCCCGGTCCGTCGGGTGGCCGGCTTTGCCAGCGTCGCCAAGGAGGCAGCCCAGGGCGCAGCTCTGATTGCCGATGGCCTGACCGGGGGTCAGCACTATCGTCTATTCGAGACTATGGAAATCGGCGGAGCCTGTGGCACCGTGTTCGACTATCTCTACATCCGCGACGCGGAGGCTCTCAAGCACAAATATCTGTTGGCCAATAGTCAATGACCAAATCCCAATGACCAAATCCCAAACCCCGATAACCAAGCTCTTTGGGATTTGGTCATTGGGATTTGGGATTTGGTCATTGGGATTTGGGAATGCGGATTCTGCTCGCTGGGATCAGCACGCGGGCCATCGCCGAATCGGCCGTGCACAGCGGCTATCAGGTAGTGGCCCTCGATGCTTTTGGTGACCTGGACCTGCAGGCGCTGGGCGAGGCCTATTCGCTCCGACGGGATTTTCACGCCCGCTTTAGTGCGGCGGCGCTCTTCGCCGCCAGCCGGCGGCTGACCTTCGACGCCGTCGCTTACGTCTCCAACCTGGAGAACCACCCGGAGGTGGTCCGGCGTTTTGCCCGCCGCCACCAGGTGCTGGGCAACCCGGCCGAGGTTCTGACCCGTGTTCGCCACTGGCCAACCCTGTTCGCTAGCCTCGCCCAGGCCGGTTTTACAGTCCCCGAGACGATCTACGACGGCGACGACCCTCACCCCCCGTCCCCCTCTCCCGCCCCCCATTCCCCCCAACTTTGGGGGGTTAGGGGGGCGGAGAGGAGTGGGGGAGTGTGGTTGCGCAAGCGGGTCCGGAGCGGCGGCGGCCGTGGTATTACCTTCTGGCGCGGCGGGGTCTCGGCTGGTGCTGGCTTCATGCTCCAGGAATACGTGCCGGGCGTGGCTTGCTCGGCGTCGTTCGTCGCCAACGGGCGCGAGTGCGTGGTTATTGGCCTGACCGAGCAGCTCATTGGCCAGCCCGAGTTCGGCGCACAGGGCTTCCACTATTGTGGCAACCTGCTGCCGCTCGACGCAACGCGCAACCCGACCACGGGCAGGGTGATCCTGGACCAGGTGCAGCAGATTGCGGCATTGGTCACCCACGAGTTCGGGCTCGTCGGTGTCAACTGCATCGACTTTGTGCTGAGCGATGGCCAGGTGTGCCTGATTGAGGT
>JBBITV010000318.1:0-5022 GCA_037440585.1 Chloroflexota bacterium | reverse complement strand
CCTCGGCCTGGCGGCTGACCACTTCCCGTTCGTCATGGCCGGCCTGGACGCCGTCACCCTGGCAACTGTGGGACCGGGCTCGTGGTCGGTTCACTCATACCGCGACACCGTCGAGAGGCTCGAACCGGTGGGCGTCGAACGCGCCGGGCGGGTCGCTTGCGAGGTGCTCCATCGCCTGGTGGGTCTAAAGTCATAATCGTCATTCGTCTTTTGTTCCCTTGAGCACCCGCAAGACGTTCAGCGTGATCCACTTGCTCGGCTGCCCCACCATCTCGCTGTCCGCCAGGGCGTGATTGGAGAACCCACGTTCTAGCGGCCAGCGGCCCCACTCGTCCTGCCTGGCCACGATGCGCTGGATCGCCGGGGCCAGGCGCGGATCGCCGCCGAGGCCGAGGGCGACCATCATCCGCAGGCCGAAGAGCAGGTCGGCTTGGGTGAAAGGTGGGAAGATCAGCAGCACACGCTCATCTGGAAGGGCGGCGAAATCCTGGCTGAGGAAGCGCTCGGCATCTCGGGCGATGATCGCCTGGGCCTCAGGGCCACGCCGATCCGGTGGGACCTCAGACAGAACCCAGAGAGTCTTGAGCCCGGCCCAGGGGCACGGCTCGTCCCCGTCCGGATCGTCGCGGGCGCGGGCCCGGGCGATCAGCGCTTCAAGAGCATTCTGCACACGGGGGTCGTCGCTGTAGCCGAAGCGGAGCAGGCTGCGCAGCAGGGGCGCGCTGAGGTGTATGTTTCCGTCTGGCCGGGTGCCGCGCGCCAACACAAAGTCAGCCGCCTCGGCGACCCGAAAGTCCTGTCCAGTCGCCCCCAGCTCGGCCAGCAGGATCAATTGCCAGGCGGTCGCCCGGTGTTTGGGGCGGTATAGATCGTCAGGAGTTTCCCACCAGCCATCAGGATTCTGCGTCGCCAGGATAGACTGGACAGCGGGCGAAGACCGGATAGCCTGCCGCGCCTCGCGCCCAGTGGGCTGGTCAAGGGGGCGTTCCAGGATGTCGGTGAGAAAGAAATAGCGAACTGACGGGTCGCTCTCGTCCAGCAGCCAGTTGGAAGGATCCCCGCGCAAAGGTCGCCACCATGTCATAGTTGCTTAATTCGCAATATTATTTTCCACAGGGTTGGTAGTCCTTACCCACCACCAGCTTCAAGTCAAACTCACTCTCGGGATCTGGGAGCATCTGAATGTTGGTGGCCGGGATGCCCATAGCCTTAGCCAGTTGGGCAGCCGACTCGCGTTGTTCCGGGTCGTTGATGATGACGAAGCTGGCCGGGTAATTCCGGCTGGTGGTTCCGGATACTGTGGTCTTAACCCCCCGCCGCTCCAGGCTGGCGGCGGCCAGTCCGGCTATTTTTGCATCGCCTGAGCCATTGAGCACCTCGACCTTGACAGGGGCAGAACTGGGGTTGGCGCCGAGGGCAGTCTCGGCGGCCGGGCGGAAGAACCGCTCCAGGGTCTGGCTGAAAACGGGCTGATTGGCCAGCAGAACTTGCGCCCCATCTGGCGTCGTCCAGCCGCGCGTGGCAGGCGGAGCCAAAAGCTGGGTACGGATGTGCTGCGGCTGCAGTCGCGCGGCGATGTAGCCCAGGGTGAGCATCTCGGCGATCCCGAGATCAGTCTGCACGTTGTCCTTGAGGGTGCCCCACAACATGGGCAGACTCGGGATCAGACCGCGTTGTTGCACCTTCTTCCAGATGGCCTGGAGCAGCTTTTGCTGGCGCCGGGAGCGGTCGAAGTCACTCGTGGAGTAGCGTGAGCGGGCGTACTTGAGGGCCGTCGCGCCATCCATGTGCTGGACTCCGGCCTGGAAAAACGTTCGCGTGAAGGTGTCGTTGATCGCGCAGTCCACGTCAATGTCCAGCCCGCCCAGGCTGTCAATGATCTTGACGAAACCGGTGAAGTCAATCCGCGCGTAGCGGTGTACTGGAAAGCCCAGGTTATACTCGATGGTGCGCTTAACCAGCTCCACGCCGCCGCCGCGCACCTTGCGCATCTCGCCGAAGACGTCGGCTGAGTTGATCCGCCCGTAGCCCACCTCAGGAATATACACCCACAGGTCACGCGGGATGGAGAGCAGGCCGACCGTCCGGCTCCAGCGATCGACGGACACCAGAATAATTGTGTCGGTGCGCCAGGGCTGGTTGGGGCCGCGGCGATCGCTGCCCAACAGGACGATATTGATGACGTCAGGCGGGAGCTGCGCTGCAAAGATGGGCGTAGGCGTTGGGGTGCCCGGGCCGGGGGCGACGACGACAGGCGTGCCTTCCGGGGAGAAAGACTCGGTTGCGACCGCCGACGGCGGACCCTCGACCGTCTCAGTTGATTCGGCGGTCGGCGGTCGGCCGTCCGCCGTCGTCCTGGTGGGCGGCACTACCGTCGGCGCAACCACTGCGACTGGCGGCGGGGTGGACGACGGGAGCACGGGCGTGGCGGTTGGCGCCGCCAGCCACCAACCCAGTTCGTCCATGAGGATACCACCCCCGAGTAATATGGCAGCAGCGCCGAGGAGCAAAAGAGCGGGAATGACCCGGCGTTTGTTCATGGCGGCCTCTATCCTGAGGCGTGAGGCATAAAGAATCCTCATGCCTCACGCATTACGTTTTCACTTCCCCACACAGAATTGTGAAAAGATCGCTTCCAGCACATCCTCGCCAGCCGTTTCGCCGGTGATCTCTCCCAGAGCGTTCGCCGCGGACGTCACGTCGATGGCGATGAGATCGCTAGTCAGGCCGGCGGTCTCGGCCCGAAGCGCCGATTGGATGTGTTCCAGGGCACGGTGCAGCGCCGCTTTGTGGCGCGGCTGTGTAACGAGCGGCGCATCCGGGATCGCCAGGTCGCCGCCCAGAACCCGGTCCAGCAACGCTGTTTCCAGCTCATCCAGACCCTGGCCGGTCAAAGCCGATAGCTGGACGCATGGAGCGCCTGGTAAGGGCCACGCGCCGTCCAGAAGTTGCGGCAGGTCCAACTTATTAATCACCATGATCGCTCGTCGCTCACCCACCAGGGCCGCGATTTCCCAGTCGGCCGGGGTCAGGGCCTGGCTGCCGTCCAGGACCAGGAGCACCAGGTCGGCGCGGGCGAGTGCTGCGCGGCTGCGCTCGATACCCAGTCGTTCGACCATATCGTCGCTGGCAGCGATACCCGCCGTGTCCACCAGGACGAAGGCGACGCCACCCAGGTTGACTGCCTCCTCCAGGGTATCGCGGGTCGTGCCAGGAATCGGGGTGACGATGGCCCGGTCGGTGCGCAACAGGGCATTGAGGAGACTGGATTTGCCAACGTTCGGCCGTCCAACAATCGCGACGCGCACTCCCTGGCGCAGAATGATTCCACGATCTGCCTCCGCCAGAAGGTTCTGAATAGCCTCAGCCGCCGGCTGGAGGCGTGGCGCGAGAGGTTGGGGCGGCACTTCTTCGTCGGAAAAGTCAAGGCTGGCTTCCAGGTACGCCAGAACCTCGATCAGCAGCCGGCGCGCGTCGCGCACAGCCTGCGATAGCCGGCCTCCCAGTTGGTCCACCGCCACGCGCAAGCCCGCCTCGGTTCTAGCCCGGACGATGTCTACCACGGCCTCGGCCTGGGCCAGGTCCAGGCGGCCGCGGAGGAAGGCGCGGAGGGTGAATTCGCCGGGGCCGGCCAGGCGCGCGCCATAGCGCAGGGCCAGCTCCAGGATAAGGCGCAGCGGCGCCGGCCCGCCGTGACCGTGAATCTCGACTACGTCCTCGCGGGTATAAGTACGGGGCGCTGGCATGTAGACGGCCATAACCTCGTCCACGGTCTGGCCGGTCTCAGGATCAACAACGCAGCCGTAAGTAAACCGACGAGGGAAGAGTGATTTGGGATTTGAGGTTTGGGATTTGGGATTTATCGAAAAGATCTGCTGTAGGATAGAGAGGGCATCAGGCCCGCTCAACCGGACGATGCCGATCCCGCCTTCTCCGGGCGGAGTGGCGATGGCGGCGATGGTGTCATCCAGGCTAAGATTCATTCCGAATTATGCTGTTTCGCTCAACTCCCAAGGGACCGGCAGCTCGGCCTGCGTCAGGAGCATCGGCCCTCTTTTGCGGCGGATGGTCTCGCCGTTAATAATGCACTTGCGGATGTCTGAGCGGGAGGGGATTTCGTACATCACGTCCAGGAGAATACTCTCGATGATCGTCCGCAGGCCGCGCGCGCCGGTACGGTGCTTCATCGCCTCCTCGGCGGCCGCTTCCAGGGCATCGTCCGTGAACACCAATTCGACCCGATCGAGGGTGAAAAGCTTCTGGAATTGCTTGACCAGAGCGTTGCGTGGCTCGGTCAGGATGCGCATCATAATATCCTTGTCCAGTGGATCGACGTTGACGATCACCGGCAGGCGGCCGACGAACTCGGGAATCAAGCCATACTTGAGCAAATCGTCGGGAATGACCTGTTGCAGGAGGCGCGAGATGCGCTCGGCCTCGGACTCCGCGTGCGAACGGGACGCATCTTTGTTCTTAACCAGCCCGATTTGCCCCTTGGCGCCAACCCGCTCGGCAATGACCTTGTCCAGGTGGTCAAAGGCGCCGCCACAAATGAACAAAATATTGCTGGTATCAATCTGGATGAAATCCTGGTGGGGGTGTTTGCGCCCACCCTGCGGTGGGACGCTGGCGAGGGTGCCCTCGACGATTTTGAGGAGGGCCTGCTGCACACCTTCGCCGGAAACGTCGCGGGTGATGGAAGGGTTATCGCCAGTCTTGCGCGCCGTCTTGTCGATCTCGTCGATGTAGACGATGCCTTTCGACGCTCGTTCGAGGTCAAAGTCGGCGGCCTGGATCAGGCGCAGCAGGATGTTCTCAACATCTTCGCCCACGTACCCGGCCTCAGTCAGCGCCGTCGCGTCCGCGATGGTGAAAGGCACGTCCAGGATGCGCGCCAACGTCTGGGCCAGGAGCGTCTTCCCGCAGCCCGTCGGACCGATGAGCAGGATGTTGCTCTTCTGGAGTTCGACATCCTCACTGCGACCCGCCTGTCGGATGCGCTTGTAGTGGTTATACACAGCC
>JBBITV010000317.1:0-5029 GCA_037440585.1 Chloroflexota bacterium | reverse complement strand
GCCGGTCATCTCCAGGTGCCGGCTGATCATCCACTGCAACGCCTCGAACTCTTTGGCACTTGTCACCCGCTCCACGCGAACGAGCTCGGTGTTGCAGCGCACCGGGAACTGGCCGGTTTCATCCAGGACGAAGGCCAGGCCGCCGGTCATCCCCGCGCCGAAATTGCGGCCGGTCTCCCCCAGGACGACGACTACGCCGCCCGTCATGTACTCGCACCCGTGGTCGCCAATGCCTTCGACGATGGCGCGGCCGCCCGAATTGCGGACGCAGAAGCGTTCGCCAGCTTTGCCGGCGGCGTACAGGCGGCCACCCGTCGCGCCGTACATGACTGTGTTGCCTAATATGTGATTCTGATGCCAGGCGTAGCGGGCGTTCTCCGGCGGCCGGATGATGATTTCGCCCCCGGCCATCCCCTTCCCGACGTAGTCGTTGGCCTCACCGATAAGCACCATGCGCATCCCCTGGATGCAAAACGCACCGAAGCTCTGGCCCGCACTCCCTCGAAAGGTCATTTCGATAGAACCGGCTGTCAGGCCACTGTCCCCGTAGCGCCGGGCGATCTCGCCGGCCAGGGTCGCGCCCACCGTCCGGTCCCGGTTAGTAATCGAGTAGGTCAGTTGCATCCGGCCCCGTCCCTCCACTGCCGGGCGAGCATCCTGAACCAGCAAGTCGTTCAGGTTGGGACGGTGTGGCGGGCTGTTACGTTCGCCCACGTAGCGGCGGTGGCGCATCCCGGTTGGATCGGCGGTGGCGAGAATTGGACGCAGGTCAAGCGCGTCGGCATGTGGGTGATCGGTGTGGACCTGGCACATCAGGTCGGTGCGGCCGATGATCTCAGAGAGGTGGCGGTAACCCAAACGGGCCAGGATTTCGCGCACTTCCTGGGCGACGAACAAGAAATAGTTCATGACCATTTCGGGCGTGCCCGGGAATTTGGCCCGCAAAGCCGGGTCCTGGGTGGCTACACCGACCGGGCAGGTGTTGGTATGGCACGTCCGGGCCATCAAGCACCCGGCTGCGACCACCGCCCCGGTGCCGAAAGAGAACTCGTCGGCGCCGAGCATGGCGGCGATCACAACGTCCCGGCCAGTCCGCAGGCCGCCATCGACCCGGATGCGGGCACGGCCGCGCAGATTGTTGAAAATGAGCGTCTGTTGGGTCTCGGCCAGGCCGAGCTCCCAGGGAATGCCGGCGTTCTTGATGGAGCTGAGGGGCGATGCGCCCGTCCCCCCCGAGTGGCCGCTAATCAATACCACGTCGGCCTGGCCTTTGACGACGCCTGCGGCGATGGTGCCGACGCCCGCTTCGGACACGAGCTTGACCGAGACCATCGCTTTGGGGTTGGCCTGTTTCAGGTCGTAGATAAGCTGCGCCAGGTCCTCAATGCTGTAGATGTCGTGGTGCGGCGGCGGCGAGATGAGCGCCACGCCTGGCGTCGTATGCCGGATGTGGGCGATTTCCTCCGTAACCTTGTGGCCTGGGAGTTGACCGCCCTCGCCGGGCTTGGAGCCCTGGGCCATCTTGATCTGGAGCTCGTGGGAATTGACCAGGTAGGCTGGCGTGACACCGAAGCGGCCCGAAGCGACTTGCTTGATGTGGCTGTTGCTTTCCGTGCCGTAGCGTGCCGGGTCCTCGCCGCCCTCGCCGGCGTTGCTCATCGCGCCCAGCCGGGTCATGGCAATGGCGATGGTCGCGTGGGCCTCGCGGCTCAGTGCCCCATGGGACATCGCCGCACTCGAAAAGCGCCGCACGATGGCCTCGATGGGTTCCACCTCATCCAGCGGCACGGGCGGCCGGTCGGAACAGTAGTCAAGCACATCCCGCGGCTCAACCGGCGGCGAAGGCCGGTTAATCAAGTCGGCGAATTCTTTGTACGCGGCGTAGCCGGCCTGGAAGTTGCCGTTTCGCACACCCGGCGTCCGCACCGCCTTGTGCAGCGCCTGGATCGCTGCCGGTTGCCAGGCGTGATATTCGCCACCCTTCTTGTACTTGTAGAAACCAGGGCTGTCAAGTACCGTTGAACGTTCAACGTTGAACGCCCGCGCGTGCCAACTCAACACGTCAGACGCCAGCTCCCGAAAGCCGATCCCGCCGATGCGCGATGGCGTGTCGCGGAAGCAGCGGTCCACGACCTCGGCGTTCAACCCGATGGCTTCGAAAATCTGCGCGCCACAATAGCTGTCGATGGTCGAAATGCCCATTTTGGACATGACCTTAAGCAGACCCTTTTCGACAGCCTTGATGTAGTTGCGAACTCCGGCTTCGGGGTCCAACGCCTTGTGCCGTAGTTGCCCTTCCTCGACCAGGCTACGCGCGGTTTCCAACGCCAGGTAAGGGTTGACTGCGCTGGCGCCGTAGCCGATGAGCACCGCGAAATGATGTACTTCGCGCGCCTCGCCGCTCTCGGCGACGATGCTGGCGCGCATACGCTTGCCTTCGCGGATCAGGTGATGGTGCACAGCGCCCACGGCGAGAAGGGTGGGGATGGGGGCGCGCGTGGCATTAACGCCCCGGTCGCTCAGGATCAGGATCCCATAGCCCTGGTCGACAGCGTGGCTGGCGGCGTAGCACAACTCCGCCAGAGCCTCCTCCAATCCGTCCTCGCCCCTGGCTACCTCAAATGTTGCCGGCAGTGTGAATGGGCGGAAGGCGGGATCATCGAGTTCGTAAAGCGCACGCAGTTCGGCATCGGTGAGGATAGGGCTGTGAAGTTGGAGCAGATGCGCCTGTCCTTCGACTTCCTCCAGCAGGTTTCCGCGCCGCCCCAGCAGCGTGTGCAGCGACATCACCAACTCTTCACGGAGCGGGTCGATCGGTGGGTTGGTGACCTCGGCGAAGCGCTGCTTGAAATAGTTGTACAGCGGCCGGGGCTTGAGCGAAAGCACCGCGTGCGGCGTGTCGTCACCCATCGAGCCGACCGGCTCATTCCCCTCCTGCACCATCGGGCGGAGCACGACCGTCAGCTCCTCGGCGGTGTAGCCGAAAGCCGCTTGTAGAAGGGAAACAGGTACACAGGTAGACAGGTACACAGGGGATTGGGGAGAGGCGGGGGACTCTTCCCCCTGTCTCCCTGTGTACTTGTGTACCTGTGTATCCAAAGTCCTGAGCTGGCGCTTCACCCACAACCCATAGGGCCGTTGTCCGGCGAAACGGTCCTTGAGCTCGGCATTGGAGAGAAGTTCACCCCGGGTCGTATCCACGGCGATCATTTGCCCGGGGCCGAGTTTGCCTTTCTGGATCACGCGCGCCTCGTCAAACTCCAGGGCACCGACCTCTGAGCCAGAGTAGATCGTGTCGTCGTCCAGGATCACGTAACGCGCCGGGCGCAGCCCGTTGCGGTCCAGGGTGGTGCCGACGATGCGACCGTCGGTAAAGGTGATGGCGGCCGGGCCGTCCCACGGCTCCATCAGACAGGCGTGGTAGCGGTAGAAAGCGGCCCATTCCGGATTCATGTCCGGAATCTTTTCCCAGGCTTCGGGAACCAGCATCATCAAGGCGTGCCGGATGTCGCGGCCACCCAGCGTCAACAACTCCAGCGCGTTGTCCAGCATCGCTGAGTCGCTCCCATCGAGATCGATAACGGGGCGGATGTGCTCCATGTCCGGCCAGGCAGGCGATCGCAGCTCCAGCTCACGGGCGCGCATCCAGTTGACGTTGCCCTGGAGGGTGTTGATCTCGCCATTGTGGCACATCATGCGGAAAGGCTGGGCGCGCTCCCAGGTGGGGAAAGTGTTGGTGCTATAGCGTTGGTGAAAAACGGCCAGGGGCACCCGGTAGTCGGGATCGGTCAAATCTGGATAAAAGCGGGGAAGCTGCGGCGAGATGAATAGCCCTTTGTAACAGATCGTTCGCGCCGACATGGACGGCACGTAGAAACCTGCGATGCCTTCCTCACGCACCCGCGCTTCGATCTGGCGGCGCGTCTGGTAAAGCACCTGCTCGAAGTGGAGTCCGCCCGACAGAGTATCCGGCCGCCCGATGAGCGCGTTCCAGACGTCGGGACGGGTTTCGAGAGCGCGGTGGCCCAGCGCCGATTCGTGCACAGGCACCGGACGCCAGCCGAGGAAGTGCAAGCCCCGCTGCGCCACAGTCTCCTCGATGATTTTCCGGCTATGTGCCCAGGCGGCCGTGTCGGTCAGAGGCAGGAAGAGCATCGCTACGGCCAGGTCGCCGCGCGGCACGGGCGCGATGCCCAGCTTGCCCAGCTCACGATTGAAGAGCTTATGCGGTAAAGGAGTCAGGACACCAGCGCCATCGCCACTCTTGCCGTCGGCGTCCATCGCTCCCCGATGACTCAAGTTGGCGAGGGCCTCAATCGCCTTACTTAGAATTGCATGGCTGGCGTGCCCGGTGACGTCGGCGACAAAGCCAATTCCACAGCCGTCGTGTTCGAACCACGGGTCATATAGCGTGCGCTTCAAGATGCTCGATTTTGGAATATACAATCCGTCCCCTCCTGCACAGTGGGAACGCTGGCTTTAACCGGTCGGTACACTGGCTGAAGCCGGCGTTAAAAAAAGGTCGCCCAGGCAGGCGACTACCTGCCTCTGGGCGACCTCACCCATGCACATCCACCCCGGCGCTGGGGTGGCCCGGGGTCTGCCTTAGACCACGGCGCGCGTTTGTAGTAGTACTTTGATACAAAAATGCGACCGGCAGGAGCAGCTACGCTACCGTCTCGGTCGCGAATCAGAGAAAATTATAGATAGCCGGATACGCTGTGTCAAATCCGGTCACAGCCACAGACAATCAGACAAAGCGGATGGCTGATGGCTGTTGGCTGCCGGCTAATGTAAGTTAAGTCCTAGCTACGCTTCTCTGCCTCGTAGGTGATCACAATGGCCTGGGCGATGTCTTTCATCGGGCGGCGCGTATCCATGCTCATTTTCTGGATTTTGCGGAACGCCTGAGCTTCGGTCAGACCCTGGGTGTCCATCAGGATGCCTTTGGCCCGGTCGACCAATTTGCGGGTTTCCAGGGCCTCGCTCAGGTTGGCGACCTACTTCTCCAACGTGCGGAACTCGTTAA
>JBBITV010000316.1:0-5029 GCA_037440585.1 Chloroflexota bacterium | reverse complement strand
ACGATATTCGGGAGTTTATCTACTAACGCCACCGCGCCCGTCGCACAAACTCTCGCTCCATCGAAAAGGTGAGCACCTCCTCAGCTTGTTCGAGCGGGATCCACTCGACGCTAAACTTCGCAGCTTCGTGCGGCGCGCGTTCGACTGGCGTGGGATCGTCCAACGCTAGAAGAAAATAGGATTCATCGCGAATGATGTGGCGGTCTTCGTGGGTGAATTCATTCCGCAAAGTGCCCAGATCGGCCAGGATGCGCAAGCGGACGTATCCGGTCTCCTCGGCCACTTCGCGCAGCGCCGCCGCCTCGCGCGACTCGCCCGGTTCGATGTGCCCTTTCGGCAGTCGCACCTCGGGAAGCATATTCTTGCGGATCACCAGCACGTGCCCGTCGTGGACGACCACACCGCCGGCGGCTGCGTAGTAGATTTCCCGCACGGCTCCCTCCTCAGTAGATGCCTCACCCAACCACGAACGTATTTTGCCTCAACCAGGCTTTCCCGTCAAGAGGACAGCCTGACCTGCCCATTGCCATCTTCATGCATTCCGGCTATAATGTGAGAGACACAAACCGGATTGAAACCGAATTGGAACCGCATTGAAGGAGGACTCCATGCCTCGAGATCGCATTCGCATCGGGATCATTGGCACCGGGTTTGCACGCCAGGCTCAGATTCCAGGCTTTCGCACCGCCGAAGGCGCCGAGGTGGTGGCCATAGCCAGCGGCCACCGCGAGAACGCGGAGCGGGTCGCCCATGAGTTCGGTATTCCCCGCGTTTGTGACAACTACCAGGAACTCGTTCATCTGGACGAGGTAGACCTGGTGAGCATCACCAGCCCGCCCCACTTACACCGTCCGATGGCCCTGGCAGCGCTGGCCGCCGGCAAGCACGTCCTGTGTGAAAAACCGATGGCGCTGAATCTGGGTGAAGCGCGGGAGATGACACTGGTGGCGGAGAGGGCTGGCGTCCTTAATCTAATCGATTTCCAACTCCGCTTCAACCCCAATCGGCGGAAGATGAAACACCTCATCGACGCTGGCTACCTGGGACGCCTGTATCATGTGACTGTGACTGTCACCTCCGGCTTCCGGGCCTCGGCCGAACGCCCGTGGAACTGGTGGTCGCAGCGGGCAGCCGGCGGCGGACTGCTCGGCGCCATTGGTTCGCACATGATCGACCTCTTTTTGTGGCTATTTGACGACGTCCAGGCGGTGGCAGGCCAACTCCGGACGTTTGTCAAAGAGCGCCGAGACCCCAAGACTGGCGAGATGCGCCCGGTCGACAGTGATGATTACGCCAGTGTGTTATTCAGATTCTCAAACGAGCCAAATGGCAGTACCGGCACGCTCACCCCGAGCTCCGTGGCGGGCCCCGGAGGTGAGAACCATACCATCGCCGTAGGAGAGAACGGCACGTTGATCCTCGACGCGCGCAGCCGGCTGTGGGGCGCACGTCGTGGTGCCGGGCAGCTCGAAGACCTCTCCGAGCCCGATCCCGCCGTCGAATTGCCAGACATCGCTGACAACATCTGGGCCCGTTCGTTCGTGCACATGGCGCAGGAGGTTGTACAGGCACTGCGTGAGGACCGGATAGAAGTTCCGCACGCAGCCACCTTTCGCGATGGGATGCGCGTTCAGGCAATCATGGATGCCATCCACGAGTCAAGCGACAGCGGGTGCTGGGTCAACATTGACCCCCTGGAAGGGCGTTAACGGAGCATTGTAATGCGGCCCCGTCGCACGAGAGAGGCCATACGGGGGAGGATCTGGGCCACATCGTCGTGAATGACGACGGACGCCTCTCCGTCCGCTGGTGTAGGCTGATAATTCACGATAATCAGTTGGGCGCCGTGCTGCCGGGCCATGAACGGTAGATCCGAAGCTGGCGTCACCTCAAGTGATGACCCGGCAACCAGCATGACATCGCACTTGCGCGCCTGGCGCTCGGCTTCGAGCAGAATGTCCACCGGCAGCATCTCTCCGAACATAATCACATTGGGTTTCAATATCCCGCCACAACTGCACTGCGGAACCTGGCCGTCGGCGATAAACCGATCCAGCATCGCCTGCGCCGGTATCACGGTGTAGCAACGCAGGCAAGTTGCCTCACGCAGGTGGCCGTGAACCTCCAGAACCCGCTTAGACCCAGCCTTTTGATGCAGATCATCGATGTTTTGGGTAATAACAGCCTGAAGACGGCCATCGCTTTCCATCTGAGCCAGCGCCCGGTGCGCCGGATTCGGCCTGGCATCACGCATCTGGCGGGCCAGGGGACGCACCCATTCATAGAAGGCTTCCGGGCGGGCGCGAAACGCCCAGATGGAAGCTACCGCCATTGGATCAACCCAGGTCCACAATCCGGATGACGGGCTACGAAAGTCTGGAATACCCGATGGCGTGCTGATGCCAGCACCGGTCAGGGCCACGGCATGTCGAGCATTACGAATCAGATCAGCGGCACGTTGAATATCGTGTTTCGGGTCCATGGCCCTTCTCACTGCCCTTCAGCAGAGTCTAAGCTGGTCCGGCTGAGGCGTAAGGGGCTCTCCCCCGGCGACTCGATGCGCCCACCGGGTAGTCTCCGGCAGGCGATACCCACGTGTACACTGCAAGACGACGGAGATTGCCATCGCCAGGTCAATACGGTGGCCGATGGAGACGAACACCGGGGCCGTCCCCGGCCGGGTGCGCACTACCGCCCCGACGACCTCACCGTGATCCCATAGCTCAGTCCACGCGCCTGCCTCCTGCGGCGGCTCTTCATACTGGCCAACCAGCCTGGACTTGGCGCAGCCAATGCTCGGCTTATCTAGAACCACACCCAGGTGGGAGGCAATGCCCAAGCGCCGAGGATGCGCTAATCCATGCCCATCGACGATGAACAGGTCTGGCTCTGTGGAGAGCCGCTCCAGCGCCGCCAACGCTGCGGGCAACTCACGGAAGGCGAGCAGCCCGGGCACGTACGGGAAGCTGACCGGGACCTCAGCGACGCCCGCCTCGCGGGGAGCCAATGACGGGTAGTCCAGGACGACGACGGCGGCCCGCCCTACGTCGTCCTTTACCGAAACGTCGACGCCAGCCACGCTTTGCAGTGTCTCGAAGTCGGGCGTCTGCTTCACACGGCCCCGGAACTCATTCTGAATCGCGATAGCCTCTGAAGGGGAGACGTTCCAGTTGATTTCAGACGTCTTCATTGTGCTCATCCTCAACGCTGTCTTCTTCTCGGTCCCACCGCAGGTAAATAGGGTTGGTAAACACCCAGCCGCGCCGGCGGAAGAGATACCACCGGTAGGCTTCAGTACGATACGCGCCAGGCTCGTGCGTCACGTAGCTCAGCCGCCGGCCCAGCGTCCGGGCGACGACCTGCCCACGGTTCACGATGCGCAACTCGGCCAGACGTGGTGAGACAACTTCCAACTCTGCCCCTCCGCTCAGCGCCAAATCCTCGCCCATCCCAACAGTTCTACCCCCACTCGTGGCCGAAAACCTGAAGCCGGTTGCATCGGCCAGCAAGTCGTAGGCGACGAAGCTGTGACCAGCGCCGAGCGCCGAATAGACTAGAGCCCGGTCGCGCGCGAAGTCACCCGTGAGAGGCTGCGAAGTCAAAAGGTGCATTCGAACAGCCCGGAACAGGAATTCATAGGACAGCACCGGGCGGGCGAGGGGACCGCGCCGGTAAACATTCGCATGCGCATCCAGCCCGCCGATGGCGACTACTTTGCGGTGGCGCAGAAGATCATCCCAGCAAGCCAACGTTTCCGGAAAGGGCCCCAACATCCCGACCTTTGGGAAATAGACCATGAACAAGGCGTGGGCCAGGTCCGGCAGGTAAGCTTTGAACTCGCTCATGTAGTTCCAGATCTCCAGGCCGGTGAAGCCCTGCACGTCCCAGTCCACCCAGCCGATGTCAGGTTCGCCGGAGAAAGCTGTTATCCGCTCGAATGGGTGGGCGATGAACCCTAATCCTCCTTGTGCGCGGACGGCGTCCACGACAGCCTGGGGAGCGGCCGCATGAGCGGTTACATCCTCAGTCACGGCGAGACAAAGATAGTGGCTCTTCTCGGGCTCTCGCCGTACATCGTGTACCTCCTGGTCGACGAGGAAGAGGACCCCCTGGCGGTAACCTTCTTCCTGCTTGGCCAATATGTTATGATCGGTGATGACCAGAAAGTGCAGTCCAACCTTCGTCGCGATCCTGGCCACCTCGGCATACGTTCCGGCTCCATCAGAGGCGCGCGTATGTACATGAATGCAGCCTACGCTCTCGTAATAGGGCTCCGATGTGCCCATTCGCAGGTTGTGTTCTTTCCTTTGTCCTGTTGTCCTGTCGTCACCGCTTCAAGTATAGCACAAGCCCCAGGTGTACGCAATTGAGTCTATCTGCAGGACCTATTGTCGATTTGTCCTATAAGCCGGCCCTTTCTCTACCAGCGTAACCGATGCCAGTCATGAGGCGTCATAGCCTATGATGCAGCGCGGTCACACCCCTCAGAGCCGCCGGCGTTGCGAATTATTTGACGAACCCTACAAATTCTGCTATACTAGCGCCGTGTCTGAGGTGGGTGGCTGACCTATGCGGCCAAGGAGCCGACCTTCTTGCCTGCCAGGCGTGGTGAGGAGGTCGGCTTTATCACTGGTCACACTTCACTCTTGTCCCCCTCAGACAGGTCCTCATAAAGGAGCAAAAACTGATGAATTCGCGTCGGACTTACGCGCCTGCCCCTGCCCGGCTTCGTAATAACCGGCCACCAGTCTTCTGGAGATTCAGGGGAGGCGCGTGGAGACGCGCTTGTTGCCACGCCTGCGGAGTCACAGGCGGGACACAGCACCGGCCCCTCGCCCTTCGTGGGATCCTCTTATTGCCGATTCTCTTGCTCGTGTGGATGGCAGGCTCTCTTGCCCCGGAAGGACTGGTCAGGGCTGACAGTGGGCCACTAACTGGCCAGTGGTCAACGATTGCCAACGGGGATCGTGTGCTGCGCCTGGTGGTAGATCGTGATGGCACAAGTATCTGGGCCGCAACCAACGGTGGC
>JBBITV010000315.1:0-5036 GCA_037440585.1 Chloroflexota bacterium | reverse complement strand
AGCGCATCCAGGACGCTGTGCCCGCACCAGGTCTACGGCAATGATCATAAATGCTGTTCTACAGTGAGGTCCCAATGTGCGGCTGTGAGAACTGCTACATCCGGTAAGCGGTATTGGACAATGCGCCCTCCGTAATTGGAGGGCGTCTTTTTGGAGCAGAGGATGGGGTTAATAGACCTGCAGTGCCATACCACTGCGTCAGATGGGACGCTAACGCCGACCGAGCTGGTAGCCCTGGCAGCCGAACGCGGTCTGCGCGTCATCGCGATTACCGACCACGACACGGTCGCCGGTATAGATGAAGCCTTGGCCGCCGGACGGTACTACGGAGTCGAGGTCATCCCTGGTGTGGAGATCAACACCGATGTTCCTCAAGGTGAAGTTCATATCCTGGGCTACTTTGTGGACTGGCGCGATCCCGCGTTTCTAGCGACTTTGGCGCGCTTGCGCCAGGGCCGGGTGGGGCGGGCGCGGCGAATGGTGGAAAAGCTGGCCGCGCTGGGCATGCCCCTCGCCTGGGCGCGCGTGCAGGAGATTGCGGGAGACGGTGCCATCGGCCGGCCGCACGTGGCGCAGGCGCTGCTGGAAGCGGGCTACGTCTCTACGACGGCAGAAGCGTTTGAGCGATTTATCGGACGCACGGGGCCGGCCTACGTCGAAAGAATGCGCATGACACCGGCCGAGGCGACACGTGTGATCCGGGCCGCGCGAGGGTGGCCAGTCCTGGCGCACCCGATCATTGCCGGTGCAGCCGAGGCGATTAGCGAGCCGCTGGAACTCGAACCGCTGCTGGACGAGCTGACTGCGACAGGACTGGTGGGCATCGAAGCCTACTACGCCGGGTATCCGCCTGAAGTAACGCAGGATCAGCTGGGGGTGGCTGCGAAATACGGGCTCGGCGTGACCGGCGGCAGTTAGTTTCATGGTCCTGGGCTGGGACATGGAGAGCTGGGGAGCGTGGAGGTGCCAGCGGAAGTTGTTGAGCAGTTACACAGGATGAAGCAGGCACACAGGTAAACAGGTACACACGGAATAGGGAACAATCCCTGTGTACCTGTGTACCTGTTTACCTGTGTACCTTAGGAGGAGCACGAAATGGCCAACCAGATTCGCACCATACACTACGGGATTGGCTTCGTCGGCGCGGAGATCGCACGCCTGGCACGGCAACGGCCGGGTATTCAGATGGTGGGCGCGGTCGATGTGGACCCGGCGAAGGCGGGGCGAGACCTGGGAGAAGTGGTGGCCGGGGAATCCTGGGGTCTTCCCATCGTGACCAGTCTGGAACACGTATTGAGCCGGGCTGATGCTGACATAGTGATCCATACGACCGGCTCACATGTGCCACAAGTCTACTCAGAGTTGGAGACTCTCATTACCTCTGGCCTGGACGTAGTCTCCACGTGCGAGGAGTTGTCGTTCCCGAGTTTGCGGCATCCTGACCTGGCCGGGCAACTCGACCAACTGGCCCGCCATCATGGCGTAACGGTATTGGGCACCGGCATCAATCCGGGCTTCCTGATGGATCGGCTACCCTTGACGCTGACCGGCCTCTGCCAGGGGGTGTACGCAGTGCGCGCTGTCCGGATCGTTGATACAGCCAGGCGCCGTGTGCAGTTGCAGCGCAAGACTGGCACTGGCCTGACCGTCGCCGAGTTCGAGGAGAAGGTCCGGGCGGGGACGATTAGACATGTGGGCCTGCCCGAGTCGGCGGCGATGATTGCGGCTGGGCTGGGCTGGCACCTGGATGAGCTGACGGAGTCGATTGAGCCGGTCGTCGCCGAACAGGTGCAACGCAGCGAGTACTTCGAGGTGCAGCCGGGCGACGTGTGTGGTGTGCGCCAGGTGGTCCGGGGGTTGAGCGGAGGCCGGGAAGTCATTCGCCTCGATCTGGAAATGTCCCTCAACATAGAATCACCGCGAGACGAAATCGTCATCGACGGCATCCCGCCGATCCACATGGTCATTTCAGACGGCGTGCATGGCGATCGGGCGACGGCAGCAGTGGTGGTGAACTCCATCCCGCTGGTCGTCGGGGCGCAACCAGGGGTACTGACCGTGGTGGACTTGCCTGCGCCGATCAGTCAAGGCATTCACTAAGAGCCTGTCCGAGAGCCGGGCGAGCAAAATTATGGACCGGATTCTTGCCATTGAAACGTCGTGCGACGAAACGGCAGCGGCCGTGATCGCCGACGGTCGAACCATTCTCTCCAACGTCGTCGCCTCACAGGAGGCGATTCATGCGAAATACGGCGGGGTCTTTCCCGAGGTAGCCTCCCGCCAGCACGTGCTGGCAATAGTGCCGGTTCTTAAGGAAGCCCTGGAACAGGCGCGGACCGTGTGGGAAGACCTGGCAGCAGTGGCCGTGACCTACGGTCCTGGACTGGCGGGCTCACTCCTGGTTGGCGTGAACGCGGCCAAGGGCATTGCCGTCGCCAGAGGGCTGCCGCTCGTCGGGGTCAACCATCTGGAAGGGCACATATACGCCAACTGGCTAGTCGCAGACGACGCGGAGATAGAAAGGTTCACCGCGTTACCGCGTCACCGCGTCCCCCCGTCACTTCCCCCTGAGCCCAAATTCCCCCTGCTCTGCCTCATCGTCTCCGGCGGGCATACCGACCTGGTTCTGATGACCGGGCACCTGCAATTCCAGCGGTTGGGCTCCACTCTGGACGACGCTGCCGGTGAGGCGTTTGACAAGGTCGCCCGCCTGCTCGACCTGGGCTACCCCGGTGGACCCGCCATCCAGGCGGCCGCTCTGCGCGGCGATCCCGGTGCGGTCGAGCTACCACGCGCCTGGCTGCGGGGCACCTACGACTTCAGTTTTAGCGGGCTGAAGACCGCTGTATTGCACCTGGTCCAGCGTGCTAACGGCAATCTGAACGCGGCCGATGTGGCCGCAGCATTCCAGGAATCGGTCGTAGATGTGCTGGTGGAGAAAACCGCGCGGGCAGCCGAGGAGTTTGGGGTTAACGAGGTGCTGTTGGCCGGGGGAGTTGCGGCCAACCAGCGCTTACGCGAACGCACGGCGAAACGACTTGGCCGGCCGGTCCGCTATCCGCCGATCTGGCTGTGCACCGATAATGCCGCGATGATCGGCGCGGCGGGCTATTTCGCCTGGCAAGCTGGCCGGTGGAGTGGGTTGGATCTCGACGTCGTACCAGGTCTGGCGCTGACGTGAGACGTGAGGCGTGAGGATTTGTTCACACCTCACGCAGTACCTCGATAGAAAGGTTAAGATTCGTGAAAAACATCACGCTGTGTGTGATAGTCTCCCTTTTGCTTGTTGCCGGGCTGATGGGCTGCCGTAGTGAGCCGCCTAAACCGCCGGCGCGTATTGCTTTTGTCAGGGAGCGTGACGGCAACAGCGAAATCTATGTCATGAATGCCGATGGCTCCAATCAAATCAATGTGAGCAACGATCCTGGGCCGGACGGATTCCCTGTCTGGTCACCGGACAATAGCCGGATCGCGTTTATGAGCGCGCGGGATGGCCAGGTGGAAATCTACGTCGTCAATGCTGACGGCACCGGTCTTAAGCGCCTGACCGAGCCCGACAGCACCAATGCCTTGCCGGCATGGTCCCCCGACGGTAAGAGGATCGCCTTCGTCAGTGACCGGACTGGCAACGCTGAAGTGTTTGTCATGGATGCCGATGGCAGCAATCCGACCAATCTGACGAAAAACGACGCCGACGACGGCGCTCGAAGTGGCGTAGCCTGGTCACCCGACGGCAAGAAAATCGCTTTCGACTCGGATCGTGACGGTGATCTCGAAATCTATGCCATGGAGGCCGACGGTAGCAGTCCCACCAACCTGACCCGTAGCAGCGCCCTGGACGGCTTCCCCGTCTGGTCGCCGGATGGCAAGAAAATCCTTTTCATGTCGAATCGAGATCAGAACGTGGAGATCTTTGTCATGGATGCAGATGGAGGCAACCCCATCAACCTGACGAAGAGCGGCAAGGCCAATGTCCGGCCGCAGTGGTCGCGTGATGGTCGGTTGATCTACTTCCTGAGCGACCGGGGCGGGACGCGCGAGTTGTATACGATGGCTCCCGACGGTTCCAACCCGACGATGATTACCCGCGACGCCAACACCGACAGCCTGGCAACCCTCTCCCCCGACGGCAAGCACTTCGTCTACGTCGCCAACCGCGATAGCCACACCCAGATCTTTGCGATTGATGTCGATGGGAAGAACGAGGTCAAACTGAGCAGTAGCGATAGCGACGATTCAACGCCTGTCTGGTCGAATTAACCTCGAGGCCAACTCCCGCGCCAACGCGGCCCACTCTTCAAGACTCAACGTCTCTGCGCGCCGCTTCGGGTCCACCCCAGCCGCCCGCAATGCTCCCTCGATCCTCTCGCCGGGCAAACCGAGTTCCCGCTGCAAGGCGTTGTGAATCTGTTTGCGCTTCTGCCCGAACCCGGCTCGCACAACCTCGAAGAAGAAATCGACGTCGTCCACGGGAACTGGCGGCTTGCGGTACACGGCAATGCGGACGACAGCCGAGTCGACCTTGGGGGGCGGGTAGAATGCCCCGGCCGGGATGCGTGCCACTACGTGCGGACGGCCGTAGAATTGCACACTGACCGCCAGCAAGCTCATGTCCCCTGGCTGCGCCACGATGCGCTCCGCCACCTCGCGTTGTACGGTTACCACCACCAGCTCAGGTTTGACCGGGGCCTCCAACACGTGCCGCAACACCGCCGAGGTGATGTAATACGGCAGGTTAGCCACGACTTTGAAATGCGTGGCGAATTCAGGGTCGTGCATGTGGACTACGCTCGAAAGGTTGACTTTGAGAATGTCAGCCTGGACGATTTCGACATTGGTGCAGCCGGCCAGGTCGGCACGGAGCAAATCGACCATGTGGCGGTCCAGCTCAACGGCAACGACCCGGCCGGCTCGCCCGGCCAGGCGGCGCGTCAGCCCGCCCGGCCCCGGCCCGATCTCGAATACAGTGGCCTCCGGCGTCAAATTGGCGGCCGCCACCACCCGGGCGCGTGCTACCGGGTCGCACAAAAAATGAT
>JBBITV010000314.1:0-5059 GCA_037440585.1 Chloroflexota bacterium | reverse complement strand
GGCGCTTCTCCCATTCCCGACAAAACTCCTCAGCCAGAGCCATGATTTCTTGATGGAAGTTGAAGGTGCCATCAGCGTGGAACATATTGCCTCCCTTGGCAAACACTTCGCGGCCAACTGAGCCGGCATTGCCAGCTTAGTTGGTCCCGAAGTATTTGCCGACACTATCATGAGCTTGCCCGATCCCCAAGCCGCGCCAGGTCAACCTGGCTTGAAACGCTGACGAGGCAGGTGGCTTGGGTGAGTCCCACCGCTGACCGCGGAAAAGCTGGATTGATCCAGCGCCGCTTGGTAGCCCGGAGAATTCATCTCCGGCGATCCCGCACGAAGCGAGCCGTTCTTTGCACAAGCCACGTTGGTCTCGCGACCCAGTCCGCCTTGCGTGCCGTTGTCACCTTGGGCCGTACGGTATGTGGCAAAGCGCATCCAACATCCCCTGCACCGTCCCTGCGATCTCCTCCGGCAACCCTGGCAGATCAGGGTTGCGTCTTCCCCTCCGCCGTCTCGCCAGCCTGTAGCTCAGCCAGGTAACGCTTGGCCGCCGCCTCCAGCACATCGCAGCCCGGGCCAAAGCGCATTTCGACCGGTAGGGGCTGGCGGCGCTTTTCGGCCATGCTCAGCGCGCTGCCAAAGCCCAGGCGGATCGCCTCGTCGGCCAACAGCGCCCGCGCCAGGGCCGCGCCTACTGTTTCGGGCAGCCACGCCAGGTCGCCCAAGGGTTGCAGGGCTGCTCGCGTGGCCTGGTCAGCTTCTTCGACTACAAAGCCCGGCTCCAGGGCGAGCATGACGGCTTGCCACGTGGCTGGATCGTAAGGCGGTGTAAACTGGCCGCGCGCTTCGCCGACCGCAGACCCACGGAGGTCCAGCCGATAGGTCTGGCCGTCACGGGTACTGAAGCCGAGGGTCAAGGTGGGTTCTGGCTGTTTCATAGCTCATGCAAATCCTCTCGCTGCTCGCATTATACATCCACTGTCCATTTCAAAGCAAGCACGACACGGATTTGGGCACGGATACACGGAAGCCATTGGTGGGAGATAGGTTACAATACGGGCTGAAGGACTTTGGCCTGGATGGGGTTATCAGTGCATGATTTGAACATGATTCTCGCTTCAATAGGCCAAAGTTCCCAAAGAGATTATACCACGTTCACTGCTGAGTGACAATGACGGACATTACCCTCGGATTTAGGCACGGATGCACGGACAGCAAGCGAGTCCGTTCTGTGTATCCGTGTAGCGTCCGTGTCGTGCTCTTTATTACACCTGGATCTGCATCGCACTCCCGCTCTCATATCGGCGCAAGCCCCAGTAAAATGCAGTCACCGCGAGGACCAGCAGCACGATCGCAGCCACCAGCAACTGGACCAGGCTGGACCACGAGAACGACCGCACGAACTCAGCCGGCACCGCCCCGACGAACGCGGCCGGGATAATCGTGAACAGGAGAAACTTGGCCGTGCCGTCGAAGACGGTAATTGGGTAGAGCGAAAAGGTAATGATGGCGTTCGTCGCCTGGACCGTCAGCAGGGACGTGCTGCCCATCCAGAAGGCCAGGCTACGGTCTGGTATTCAGGGTGGACGAGGGCGCGCAGGCTGCCCCGCAAACCGGGAGCTTTGCGTTTGGTGATGAAGGTTTTGTGGAGAGCGGAAACGCGGATGGCTGGCATCTCAATGACCACCACATTATAGCATTGTACCTCAGATTTGCCCGTAAGTCCAAGTGCTGGGGATAATCGACTCCCGTAGTCCCTCCTTGCCACATCGCTTCAAACCCACACCAATTTTGGACCGCCCTTGGACCCCATTTTGACCTGGCTCTGGTAAAATACAGATGATGAATACCCTAGGGGGGTAATGTAGGTGAGGAGGACCCTTTAAGTACCTTTTTCCATTGGAGGTCTGACCATGCGTCAACTGAATAGCGCCCAGCGTGATCACCTGCACTCCCTGTTCGCCAACCGCGTCTCCTTCGATCCCATCGAGCGCCGGCTGTATAGCCATGACGTCGGCGTCATCCCCGCTCTCATGAAGCCCCTGGTGGGCGATACTACCCCAGCGGCGGTGGTCCAGCCGCAATCCGAAGCCGAACTGATCGACCTGGTTCAGTTTGCGCGGCGTGAGCACATCCCGCTCGTGCCGCGCGGCCGGGCCACCTCTGGCTATGGCGGCGTGTTGCCGGTGCAGGGCGGCATTGTGGTCGAGTTTACCCGGATGAAGCAAGTCATCAGGGTGGATCCAGAGGCGCAGACGGTGACGGTCGAGCCCGGCATCGTCTGGAAGCATCTCGAATCCGAATTGAACAAGAACGGCCTGAGCCTCCGCACCTACCCGACCAGCTTCCCCTCCTCCACCGTCGGCGGCTGGCTGGCTCAGGGTGGCGCGGGCATCGGCGGCTACCAGTACGGCTGGTTCCGCGATAACGTCCTCGCCGCGCGGGTCGTCCTGCCGGACGGCCAGGTCAAGGAGTTTCGGGGCGACCAGCTCGACCTGATCAGCGATGCCGAGGGCATCACCGGCTTCATCACGCAGGTGACGCTCCAGGTTCGCCAGCACGAGCCCGAGGTCGTTAGCGCCGCCAGTTTCGCGGGTGCTGCGGCCTTAGTGCGCGCTGTGGGCGATATTGCCCGGCAGGGGCTGCCCCTGTGGTCGGCCAGCTTCATGAATCCCAAGATGGCCGAATTGAAGAATCAACTGCCACCCCGGACGCATCACGGTGAGCCGGTTCACGAGGACGAGCGGCCTAAGCTCCCCGAAACCTACATTGCCCTGTTCGCCTACCCTGAGCCGCAGCGCGAGGCGGTCGAGACGAAGCTCCAGGCCATCGTGGCGACCCACGGCGGCCAGCGGCTTAGCGACGAGTTAGCCACCCACGAGTGGGAAGATCGCTTCAACCCGATGAAGGTTAAGCGTCTTGGACCCTCGCTCGTCCCGGCTGAAGTCGTGGTACCGCTCGACCGGTTGGACGCGGCACTGCAAGACATCGAGATGCGTATCCAGCAGCCGCTGGTGATGGAGGGCATGGTCCTACGTGGCAACGAAGTCGTCCTGCTCGGCTTCATCCCCCACGACAAACGCTCGTTCGGCTTCAACATCGCCTACGGTCTGTCCCTCACCATGCTTCAGATCGCCAAGCGGCACGGTGGCCGGCCTTATGGGACTGGCTTTTACTTCACCGGCGAGGCCCCTTTCGTGCTCGGCGTGGGCCGGGCGGAGCGGCTGCGCAAGTTCAAGACCCAGGTCGATCCGCAAAACCTGCTCAACCCGGGCAAGGTCGTCGGCGATGGGATCTTTGGTAAGGCGATTGGGATGGCAGCCAGGTTCGAGCCGGTCGTGAGCGCGGTGGCCAACCTGGCCAGGAGCCCGCTCGGTGAGCGACCCGGCAGCATGAACGGCTACCCGGCCGATGTGTCCTGGTATGCCTACGCCTGCGCCCAGTGCGGCTACTGTGTCGACGAGTGCACGCTATACCAGGGCCGCCAGTGGGAATCGGCCAGCCCGCGCGGGAAGTGGTTCTTCTTGCAAGAAGTCCTCGAAGGCAAGCAAAAATGGGATCAGGAAACAGTCAACACCTTCCTGCTGTGCACCACCTGCGAGAAGTGCGACCTGAATTGCCAGCTTGACCTGCCTATTGAACCATCGTGGGGCACGCTGCGCGGCGAATTGATCCAGAAGCGCGGTCACATGACCTTCCCGGCCTTCGAGATCATGGCCGCGTCCCTCCAGAAGGAGCGCAACATCTGGGGTGGTTTCCAGGCTGAGCGCAAGCTCTGGACGCCGCCTGACCTGGTTGACAAGATCAAGGACAAGGCTGAAGTGGCCTACTTCGCCGGCTGCACAGCCTCGTACGTCGAGCACGACATCGCCCAGGCGGCGGCCAGGCTGCTCGACAAGGCGGGTGTGGAGTTCTGCACGCTGGGCGACGAGGAGAGCTGCTGCGGCATCCCGATGCTCGTGGCCGGCAAGTGGGACGTGTGGGAAGACAACATGCGCCGCAACATTGACGCGATGAAGCGGCGCGGGGTCAAGACCGTGGTCACGTCCTGTCCGGCCTGCTGGCTGGTGTGGCACACGTACTACCCCCAGTGGGCCAAAAAGCTCGGCATCGACTACCCCTTCGAAACGAAGAATTACACCGAGGTCCTGGCCGAGAAGCTGGCCGCGGGCGAGCTGAAGTTCGAACAACCCATTCCGCTGACGGTCACTTTCCACGACTCGTGTCACCTGGGCCGGGCCGGGGAGATCTACGATGCGCCACGGGAGGTCATTCAGGCGATCCCGGGCGTCAAGCTGGTCGAGATGGAGCATAATCGTGAAGAGGCGCTGTGCTGCGGCTCCGTCCTGACTCGCATCGGCGAGCCAATCCCTACCTCGAATATCCTGGGTGGCAAACGTATCAAGGAGGCTGAGGCGACGGGCGCCGATGCCGTGCTAGCCCTATGTCCCTGCTGCCAGTTCCAGCTCCGGGTCAGTGCGGATCAGATGGGATCGCAGATGCCGGTCAAAGACCTGGCTGCCTTCGCCGCGAAGAGCCTGGGGATCGAGATCCCGGATCCGACACCCTATGCTCTGGAGATGTGGGCCCTGTTCGAGAAGTTCATCAACCTGATGACGCCCGAAGGCTTCGCCAACCTGATGGGGACGATGTGGCCGGAGCTCATCGACGCCATGCCCTTCGGGATGGGGCCGATGATGCGCATGATGGGTAAACTGCCGAGCCCAATCGCCGACGCGATGTTCGGGATGATGAAGCCGATGTTCCCCTTCCTCTTCCCGCGCCTGTTGCCGATGATGATGCCCAAGGTTATGCCGGTGATGCTCGACCGGGTGTCCGAGAAGATCCCAATGCCCGAGTTCTTGGAAGAGCAAATGCCCGACCTGATGCCCAAGGTCATGGATAACCTGATGCCGCACATGGTCGGCGACGTGGTACCACTGGTCACCCAGCCGATGATCGATTACCTGCGCGGCAAGAACGGGCACAACGGGAAACACTAATTACCGTTAGCACTTGGGCGCCACCCCATAGATAGCGGTTTCGCGCAGGCGCACCGCGCCTGCGC
>JBBITV010000313.1:1605-5059 GCA_037440585.1 Chloroflexota bacterium | reverse complement strand
TCACCCTAACCCTCTCCCAAAGGGAGAGGGAACCGACCCTCGTGCTTAAGTTAGCGCCTATGGGGGAGTGGGGTGAGGGTCATTCTAGGATGGAGTTGATGGAACCATGACCAGGATTGTAGTCGTCGGAGGTGGTTGGGCTGGTTGTGCTGCGGCGTTGTCGGCGAAGCTGGATGGCGCGGATGTGGTGTTGTTGGAAAGAACGGATACGTTGCTCGGCACGGGGCAGGTGGGCGGGATCATGCGCAACAATGGTCGCTTCACTGCTGCCGAAGAGCTCATTGGCATGGGCCGCGGCCACCTGTTCAAGCTGGCGGACCAAAACGCTCGCCACGCAAATATTGAGTTCCCTGGTCACAAGCACGCCAATCTGTATGACGTAGCCTGCATGGAGCCGATGGTCCGGCGCTATCTGCAGGAGCAAGGAGTTGAAATCTGGCTCCTTAGCCGGGTCACGAAGGTGCACAAGAACGGGACGCGATTGCAGGCGGTCCAGAATGAGAAGGACGAGATCGTCGAGGGCGATGTGTTTGTCGATACCACGGGGACGCTGGGGCCACAGGCGAATTGCAGCAAGTACGGTAATGGCTGTGCGATGTGTGTCAGTCGCTGCCCGACCTTCGGGCCGCGCGTGAGCGTTGCGGCCAAGGCTGGCGTCCCCGAGTTCATGGGCAAACGCCGCGATGGCGGCACTGGGGCGATGAGCGGCTCGTGTAAGCTGCACCGCGAATCTATCCGCCGCGACATCATCAAAGAGATGGACCGCACTGGCGTCGCGATCATTCCGATTCCCAAAGACCAGGCCAAGAAGAAAGAGGAGCTCCTGGCGGTGAAGTGTTGCCAGCAATACGCGCTCAAGGAGTTCGCCGAAAACCTGGTCCTGCTGGATACAGGCCACGTCAAGCTGATGACCTCGTTCTACCCCCTGGCGGAGCTGCGCGAGATCCCCGGCCTGGAAAACGCGCGTTACGAGGACCCGTATTCTGGCGGCATTGGCAACTCGATCCGCTTCCTGGCGATGTCACCGCGTGACAACACCCTCAAAGTCGAAGGAGTAGACAACCTGTTCTGTGCTGGCGAGAAAGCTGGTTTGCTGGTCGGCCACACCGAGGCGATTTGTACGGGCACACTGGCCGGCCACAATGCCGTCCGTGCTGCACAGGGCTGGCCCCTGGTGGAACTCCCGCGTGAGACCGCCATCGGCGATTTCATCGCCTATACGGGCGAACAGATGCGCACCGAGGAAGGCCGGTACCAGAAGTACACCTTCTCCGGCTCGGTCTATTTTGACCGCATGAAAGAGCTTGGGCTGTACACCACCAATGTGGCCGCGATCCGCAGGCGGCTTGCCTCTGTAGGAATGCTAGATTACTTCGCGCGAAGGAACGCGTAGTGGGTGAAAATGACCAAATCCCAAATCCCAAATCCCAAATGTACCCCCAGCTAGCGGGGGGAGCGAGGAGGGTGGGGTTTGGTCATTGGTCATTGGTCATTGATCAGCGGTGGGTGGCGTTGGCGGCGGTGCTGACGGGCACGGTCGTTGGGACGTTGGGTAACAACACGGTCAACGTGGCGTTGCCAGCGATCATGGACCATTTTCAGGTGCCGCTAGACCAGGCCATCTGGGCAGTGACGATTTATGTCCTCCGCTTTGCCGTGCCGATGCCGGCCTTTGGGCGCCTGGGCGACCTGGTCGGTTACAAGCGCACCTACCTGGTCAGCATGGCGATCCTGGGCCTGGCCTTGCTGGTCGCCGGCCTGGCGCCGACCTTCCCGGCGCTGATTGGCCTGCGGGCGGTGCAGGGCATCGCCAACGCCCCAACCCTGCCCTCGGTCATGGCGATCATTGCCTACCTGTTCCCGCCTGAGGAGCGCGGGAGGGCGATGGGGCTGTGGGCTCTGGCTAACAGTAGCTCCCATGCCCTTGGCCCAGTGCTGGCGGGATTTGTCGTGCAGCATCTGGGCTGGCAGTGGATTTTCATCCTCAACGCCCCTATCGCCTGGTTCGGGGTGCTGATGATCTGGCGTCTTGTCCCGGCAGACCAGGCGCAGCATAAGGAGTCTTTCGACTTCGCTGGCGCGGCAACCCTCACCTTCGCCGCCCTGATGCTGATGTTCAACCTCAGCCAGACGACCCGGGCCACCTGGCCGATCGAGGTGTGGCTGGGGCTGTGGGGCGGCTGCCTGGCGCTGGCGGCAGCTTTTGTCTGGACCGAGACGACTGTTGCTGCGCCCCTGGTCGACCTGGCCCTGTTCCGGCTGCGATCCTACGCGGCAGCGGTAGCGGCAGTTTTCCTGCACGGCGTGTGCCAGTTTGGGCTGTTGCTGGTCATGCCACTCTTCCTGACGCGGGTGCAAGGCTACACCGGCAGCCAGATGGGACTGCTGGTCTTCATCACCCCGGCGGTGATGGCTATCATCGCTCCGTACGCCGGCCGCCTGGCTGACCAGCGCGGCGCACGGTTGCCGAGCGTCGCCGGGATGGCGATCATGGCCCTGGCGGGTCTGGCGCTCACCCTCCTGGATGCGGTAACGCCGGCTGCGTACGTGGTCGCCAGCCTGGCGGTGGCGGGCATCGGGTTGGGGTTGCTCCAATCGCCGGCTGCGGCGGCGGTAAGCCGCGTCGTGCCGGGGACGCGGCTGGGGGTGGCCCTGGGTTTCTACAATATGGCGCGCTTTATCGGCGGGACGCTGGGCACCACGCTATTTGGGGTCTTGTTCCAGCAGTTCGTGACGGCCGGAGCCAGCTCGGTGGACGCGTTCCGGTGGGTGTTCACCGTGCTGGCGGGCGTTGCGGTGATCGCGGCGGTGGCGGCGACTGGACTGCCTGGAATGATCAAGCCTCTGGAAAGATGAACCACCTGTGGCCCACTTTCTCACAGGCCAGCGGGCTGGACACCCAGGCCCTTTCGCGCGACCCCGCCGTGGTCCGCGCTTACGAAAACGATCCCCTCGTCCACGCTCGCGTCTCAGCCCGCCTGTTTGTTAGCACCTACCAGGCTGGCCTGTGGGCGCTAGACCACGCCGCCGAATTCCCGCTGCCCTTACTCCTCATGCACGGCACTGCCGACCGCCTGACCTCGGTTGAGGCCAGCCGCCAGTTCGCCCGCCGGGGGTCCGGCGACTGCACCTTCAAGTTGTGGGAAGGATTCTATCATGAGATACACAACGAACCGGAGTAGAGGGAGGTCTTTGAATTCGTGATAGAGTGGTTGAAGGGGCGTATCGTGGCGTAGGCGTCTGGACCACGAAGCCGCGAAAGGCCTACGAAGGGCGCGAAGCACGAAGAGAATCGCGTCTTGACAGGCTGTATACCCTCTCTATAATTTCTCTTGCTATCTGACAACATCAAGGAGATCCCATGCTTCGATGGCTCAAACCGGCCCTCGGTCTGCTGGCTGCGGGGCTGCTGCTCGTGGCCACGGCGCCCGACCCGGCTGTGACCCGGTTCTCC
>JBBITV010000313.1:0-1595 GCA_037440585.1 Chloroflexota bacterium | reverse complement strand
AGGAGTCTGGGCGCGGTCGCCGGTTGGACGATGGTTCGCCTAGGTCAACAGCCTGGATCGAAATGTGTGGTTGGTTGAACTGAGATGAAAGGGATGGACCGCTTCTCAGAATTCAATCGTGCTTCCTCACCCAGGCCTCTTCCGCTTGCAGCGCCCGGACCGGCCGCGGCCGGATCTTGCGATACACCCGTTCGGGAGCGAGAAGCTTCCCTTCAACTTCCAGAAGCCGCGCGACTGGGATCCCAAACAGGTGCTCGTTCTCTTCAAGATACGGCTTGATCAGCGCCCAGTCGTCCGCGGTGAGCTCGGCAAATTCGCCCCCGTTCAACTGTGCCCCGGAGACTTTGCAGAAGGGATCACGGATGTAGATAGCGCCCCCGGAGGCCAGGGAGAAGAGGTTCCCACCGGAATACGGGGTTTCGAGCTCCACGATCTGGCCGTCGTCGTCGAAGGTGATCCCGTTCAAGATGGCGAACCCGCCGCCATTCAAGGGATCGCCAGCCATGAAAGATTCGGCCAGGTAGTCGAGACAGGTGCCGTTGATCACGACGCGCGGCTTGCCGACGGCGTTGATCAGGGGCCGACCCGCTGCGTCGCCTAGCACAAAGGCTTTCCCACCCTTCGCTGCATACATGAAAGTCTGCCCCACATCGCCGTAGACGACAAGCCGGCCATCTTTCATAATCTGCGCCAGTTGATCCTGGGCGTTGCCGTGCACGAAGACCTCCGCGCCGTCTATGCCCGAAGCCAGATAGTCGCCTGAGGAGCCGTAGACATCGATACGGATGCTGTGCGTCTTAGGCCCGAGGCCGTTGGCGATGAACCGGTGGCCTTTGGCGTGAGCCACCAGAAATCTGCGGAAGCCGCGTTTGTACAGGGACACGATCTCGAGAGCCAGCGACCGTTCTCCTTCCGACGCAAAACCACGAGCATCTATCACGATGGTTTGATTCTCATTTGCGGGGCTCGGCGGTGGCCCCTCAGCGCTCGAGAAAATGTATGCCTCAGAAGGGGATTGCCGGATGGATTCGACGATTGCCGCAAAGTGTTTATCGAAGAGCGACAGCAAGCTGCTCCGCCGTAGCTTGCCCGTCGGGTATCTGCGGTCCATAAGCAGGGTGAGCACGTCGATGGCGCGCCCACGGTCGCAGTCCTTGTGCGCTGAGCGCTCCAGTTCTGAGAGCAGAGCCAGCACGTCCTCATAATCCCAGCCCGGAAGTTCTCCGATCACGCGGGCGTAGAGTTCTTCGGCAGATAGATCAGGTACACAGGTACACAGGTACACAGGTACACAGGGAGATAGGCGGACAAAGTCCCTGGGTACCTGTGTACTTAGGTACCTGTGTACCTGATACGGCCGCTTCTCCCCGTTCACCGTGATCCGCCGGCCGAACTTGTCGGTGCACACGAGGGCCGTGGGAGCGCCGTTTCTGCGGCCATTAGGCTGAACGGTGAAGATGAATGCCCCACCGTCGGTGTGGCTACCGCCGCGGGCGTTCCAGTAGAGATCGGCGCGTGTCCAAAATCTGGAATCTTCTGAAGCCAGGCTTTCCAGGGCAGCATCAATCGCTTGTTTTTCGGAAGCTGCAAAGCCG
>JBBITV010000312.1:3592-5103 GCA_037440585.1 Chloroflexota bacterium | reverse complement strand
GATGGCGGCGGCCCGGCGAGTGTGTGAAGCCGAGCGCTACGTCCACGCCGGAAAGTGGAAGACCTGGGGGCCGATGCTGTTCTGGGGACCTGACGTGCACGGCGCTACCTTGGGTATCGTCGGGTTCGGGCGCATCGGACGGGCGGTGGCGAAGCGTGCCCGCGGCTTCAACATGCGCATCCTCTGGTACGACACCCAGGCCTGCCAGGACGCCGACGCGGCTGCCGGCACCGAGTGCGTCGACTTTGACGCGCTCCTCCAACAGGCTGACTTCGTTACCTTGCACACGCCCCTTACCAAGGAGACTTACCACCTGATTGGCGAGCGCGAAATGAAGCTGATGAAGCCCACAGCCATCCTGATCAACACCGCACGTGGCCCGGTGGTTGATCCCAAGGCGCTGCATAAGGCACTCAAAGAAGGTTGGATCGCCTATGCCGCGTTGGATGTGACCGAGCCCGAGCCCATCCCTATGGACGACCCGTTGCTCACCCTGGACAATTGCCTGATCGTACCCCACATTGCCAGTGCCAGTGTCCAGACGCGGACCAAAATGGCCGTGATGGCGGCACAAAACCTGATCGCGGGACTGAAAGGCCAGCGGCTGCCGAATTGTGTGAATCCGGAAGTATACGAGAGGAACTCATAGGAGGCGAAGCAATGGTATCAACCCAAAGACTCCGTCTCACCACTCAAGGCAACGCCGATGTCCACGACGTCACCACCGCCGTGGCACGCGCCGTGGCCGAGTCCGGGCTTCAGAAGGGGATCGTCACCGTCTTCAGCCCCAGTTCCACCAGCGCCCTCACCACCATTGAATTCGAACCTGGTGCTGTTGCAGACCTGAAGCGCCTCTTCGACGAGATCATTTCGCCCAACCGGGAGTACAGGCACAACCTGCGTTGGGGCGATGGAAACGGTCACAGCCACGTGCGCGCGTCCCTCCTCGGCCCGTCGATCACCGTGCCATTTGTAGAGCGGAAGCTGACACTGGGCACATGGCAACAGATTGTATTCGTGGACTTTGATATTGAAAGCCGGCACAGGGAATTGGTGGTGCAAATTGTGGGGGAGTAATTTTTCAGACAAGCTCTAAGACACCAGCAAGCGCGGATAGCCGGTGAGCACCATCGGCCCCTGTGCGCTGACTACCACCGTGTCCTCCACCCGCACACCCCAGGGCCCGGTGTACAACCCGCAGTTGCCCACCGAGATGACCACGTTGGCCGGGAGCGGTGGCGGCGCTGCCTCGCCGTGAAAGAAGGCGTGGCCCGGCGGCAAAGGCGACTCTTCGAACTCGATCCCCACGCCGTGGATGGGTGGCCCAAAAATGTGGTCGCCGTGGCCCGCCTCTTTGAGTATCCCGTGCAAGGTCTCCTCCAGCTCCATCATTCCGACGCCCGCCTTGACTCTGGCGATGGTGGCCTGCTGAGCCTTCAGGTACAAGTCATAGGCGGCCTGCTGCTCAGCGGTCGGCTTGCCCACGCAGACTGTGCGGCACATGTCCGCGC
>JBBITV010000312.1:0-3579 GCA_037440585.1 Chloroflexota bacterium | reverse complement strand
GTAGCCGTTGACAATGGGGTGGATGTCGATCATCACCAGATCGCCCGTTTGTAGCTTACGCAGGGTAGGCAACCCGTGAGCAATATTCGTGCGCGGACCAGAGGACACATAGGTGCGCCAAAACTCTTCGGCGCCGGCTTGTCGCATGGCGTATTCGGCCTCGGCGGCCACCTGGCTTTCCGTGAGGCCGGGCTTCACAGCTTCCACTGCGGCGGCCATCCCTGCTTCAGCCACTTTGGCCGCGATCCGGATGCGCTCGATTTCCCCGGCATCTTTCACCATGCGCAGTTCGGACATGATGTGGGTGCAGTCCTTAACCGTGACCTTTTCCGGCTTGGCATGGGGATGGGTGACCATCGCCATCATGGACTGGGTTAGGAAGGTGTACTCCAGCCCCACCACGCCCTCGTGGATGCCGAAATGCTCGAAGTAGTGGGCGATGGAGTGGATCATCCCAACCTCATCCTGGAAGCCAACGATGTGGTTAAAGTGGGCGAGCGACTTAACGTCCTCCACGTCCGTGCTGGGCACGCCCAGGGCGACCTTGCCGTCCTGGGTGATCATGGCGTACGCGCATAGACGCCCATCACCTGTGAGGTAGAACATGTTAGCGGGCTTCGTGAGCAGCAGAACGTCAAGCCCTGTGGCTTTCATCAAGCGGCTGCATCTCTCCAGGCGTTCCGGATAAGGATGGCGGGTCATTTTTGTACCTCCCCATGATTAGATAAAGGGCCCCCCGGTTGGCAAGATGCTATCCATCTTCAACCATTGGGTGCCCCTGTGATCCTCCAGTGGAGTCCGGCTGCACTTGAGCACGCCCCCAGACCATTCTCTCCATCGAGAGCGGCCGTGATTGGGCCACGGTCTACCCCTTGAAATCCACCTCCGACTCCATCATTGTAGCATAGTAGAGTCAGAAACAGGTCAAAATCCGGTCCAAAACCCATTGCAGTTCGCGGTCAGGGTGCACCGCATAGAGAGATATGCTATAATTCGGTTATCCGGCGGCGAGTGCATCGCCTGGGGTGATGTCAGAAGCCGAAAGGAGGGCATGATGCCATCCCCGTTTCCAGGTATGGATCCGTACCTCGAAGGCGAGATGTGGCAGGAATTTCATGACCGGCTTGCCAACCAGATCAGTGTGCAGTTAATGCCGCTGTTATCGCCCAAATACGTAGCCTTGCTGGCGAAACGATACGTGATTGATCGTTCTGGATTGGGCATTTTTAATCTACCGCTAGAGCGCATTGTCTATCCTGACGTCCACGTGGTCGCGCCTCCGGGGACACCTTCAATGGCCGTGCCGAGCGGCGCAGGCGCCGCCGTTGCCGCTCCCGCCGCCGAGCTACCCAGCCCCATCCCCGAAGAAGTGCCGTTGCTTAGCGTGGAGATTCGCGACGTGGCGCAACGGCGCCTGGTGACCCTCATCGAGATTCTGTCGCCGGTGAACAAGCATGGCGAGGGCGCGCGCGACTATGCCGAGCGGCGCGGGGAATTGCTGCAGACTCAGACTCACCTGTTGGAATTGGACCTGCTGCGCCACGGCACCCGCATCCCGCTGTTGGGTCAGCCGCCGCCTGCGCCCTATTATGTGTATCTGAGCCGCACACAGCGTCGCCCTTTCACCCAGGTCTGGGCCATTGGCTGGCGCGAGCCTTTGCCTACCGTGCCCGTTCCCCTATTGCCCCCAGACCCTGACGTTCCCCTGGACTTGCAGGCTGCCGTCAAAGCCTGTTTCGACCTGGTCGGCTACGAGCGCCTGCTAGACTACTCCAGCCCGCCCCCTCCTCCCGACCTGAGCCCCGACGATGCTGCCTGGGTGGACCAGGTCTTGCGCACGGCTGGGCTACGCGGCGAACCTGCCCGATGATGTGACCCTTGTCCCTCTACGGTTAGTACCTCAGGATGCTGGGCAGGTAGTTCCTGTATTCCGGCGGCCGAACCGGCGCCGCCACCACATACCAGTATCCCGTCCCCTGTAGGTAGCTAGCGCTGCCGGATGGGCCGATGGCCGCCTGCCCCACGGTACTGTTCACGGCGAAACTGGCCGAGCGGATGGGCTCTCCCCCGCCACCTATGATGTCCCAGTTGACAGTGAAGTTGGCCGAGACCCTGGCCCAGAGTCCAAGCCCGACCACGAGCAAACCACCGAGTAGGGTTATGGTGAGCACCGTCTTCTTTCGCTTACTCATCGCTCACCCTCCCGTTGTTCGCTCTTCTCCGCCTGATGGGAATCTTCCGCTCGCTCCACGCGCAGGTCTTCAGCCAAATGCGGATCCTCGGCTGGCGCCAGGCGCAGGTTTTCATAGCCCAGGCGCCTGGCCACGATACGATAGTCGAAGGACCCCTGGGCGGGGTGGCCGTCCAGGGTCACACCTCGGACAGTGAAGGCCGTGGGGGTTTTCTGGGTGACAAACAGGACAGCCGGTGAATCCCCCACCGGCGTCAGGAAGACATGATAAGTCTCGGCGAGGTTGACCGTCTGTGCAAAGATGGGGTCAATGGCCACGGTAGCCTGGCCATTAGCCAGTTGTCCCTGGCCGAAATCCTCGAAGAAGTTGCCGGGACTTTCCACAGCATAGAGTTTGCGCCAACCATAGTCCTGGGTCGGGACGATGGCCGATTTGGTGCCTGTGCCGGCCAGCCCGCCCACGTAGTAGACGCCGTAGCCGTTAGGCGAATAGCTGACGCCTCTGACGCCGTAGGTGGTGCCGCTTCCGGCGCTGGCAATGCCGACCACGCCGCGCCCGGAGGTGGACCGGCTCTCGCCGAAGACACCGTAGGTGGTGCCACTGGTGGCCGTCGCAAGGCCCCACACGCCTGTGCCATCGGGGGAGTCACTCTTGCCCCAGACACCGTCGGTCGCGCCGCTGGTGGCGGTGGCATAGCCGTACACACCCGTGCCATCGGGGGAGGCACTCTGGCCCTTCACGCCGTAGCTCTAGCCACTGGTTGCGGTCGCAATTCCCAGGACGACATTGCCTGAGGTGGAGTCGCTCTGGCCCTTCACACCGTAGGTCTGGCCGCTGGTAGCGGTAGCATAACCGAGCACACCCTGGCCAGAAGTCGAGTCGCTCTGGCCCTTCACGCCATAGGTCTCGCCACTGGTGGCGGTGACCAGGCCAAACACACCTTTGCCGTCTGTAGAGGCGCTCTCGCCCCAGACGCCGTAGGTGGTGCCGCTGGTGGCGGTCGCCGCGCCGGAGACCCCTCGGCCAGAAGTCGAGGCACTCTCACCCTTCACGCCGTAGGTGGTGCCGCTGGCGGCGCTGGCTATGCCGGATACGCCCTTGCCGGAAGTGGAGGCGTTCGAGCCCCAGACGCCCGTGTTGCTGCCCGTGGTGGCCGTAACCGTCCCGAGCACGCCGACACCGGTGGTGGAGTTGGCCTGCCCCCAGACGCCGACGGTGTTGCCACTGGCCGCGCTGGCCTTGCCCCCCACGGCTTTGCCCTCGGGCGAAGCGCTCTGCCCCCAGACGCCGTAGGTTGCGCCGCTCGTGGCGCTGGCCCAGCCGATGACGCCCTTGCCGGAGGTCGAGGAGCTGGAGCCCCAGACGCCGTAGGTGAGGCCGCTGGTGG
>JBBITV010000311.1:0-5105 GCA_037440585.1 Chloroflexota bacterium | reverse complement strand
CATCTGCCATTTGCCATCGTCTCACCGATTCGACGGGCGCTCGCCCAGCCTGACCCGCACCGTCTGGTCCCGGTTGCTCCGACTCACGCTCAACTCAACGACATCGCCAGGCCGTGTGTTGGCTTCCAGGTAAATAACCACCTCGTTGAAGTCCCGGATCGGCGTGCCGTTGATGGCCTTGATAATATCCCCTTCCCGCAGACCCGACTGGGCGGCGGGTCCGCCCGGCGTAATCTGACTAATCTGAGCGCCGCTTTCAACCAGCAGATTCGGATTATCCCGCGCGGGAGTCATCACGGCCGGTTGTGCCACGATCCCCAGGTAGGGATGCGCGTAGCGTCCGTTACGCATCAACTCCGGCGCCACGCGCTTCACCGTGTTCACCGGAATGGCAAAACCTACTCCAGAATTCGTTCCACTCCTGGACTGGATCGCGGCATTAACGCCGATAACCTCGCCACGGCTGTTGAAAAGCGGGCCACCTGAGTTACCAGGGTTGATCGCCGCATCGGTTTGCAGGATCTCCGGGTTCTGGAAACTCATGCCCAGCCCAGTAATGTCGCCTGTGGGCAGATTGCGCGCTTTCGCGCTGATGATCCCGGTCGTCATCGTCAGGGCAAACTCCCGGCCGAACGGATTGCCGATGGCGATAGCCATTTGGCCTACCTGTACCGCGTTAGAATCCCCCAAAGTCACGGGCGCGGCACCTGGTGGCAACGCCTTGGCCCGGATCACCGCCAGGTCGCTATCCGGATCTGTGCCGACCACAGTCGCCTCTGCCCGGCTATTATCATAGAAATCCACAGTGACCTGGCGCGCCCCTTCGACCACGTGGTTGTTCGTCACGATGTGCCCTGCCTGGTCAATGATAAATCCCGACCCGCTGGCGACACCGCCGCGCATCTGCACGCTGATGAACACCACTGACGGGCTGACTTTCTTGTATAGCTCAATCAGGCGTTGCTCATCACTCAGCCCACCTTGCAGTATGGGCGAGATGGCGCCAGGTGCAGCGGGCAGGAGCGTCGGCACCGGGCGCACCTGGACGGCGGTCGTGGATTGGCTGGAAGCCAGTCCACCCACCTCGGGCGCAGTGGTCGTCGGTTTCTGCCCCACGCTCGGAGCGGCTGCCGTGAAAAGGCTACAGCTCAAGACCAATAAAGCCAGCAAGGCGACGCTGGCCAGCCAACGATTGCGGGACATCGCTCTCCTCCTCAACGACCAATGACGAACGCTGTTGGTCGTTGGTCGTTCATCGTTCGTCGTTCGTCATCCTTTTCTCAATTGCACAAGCTGCCGGAACAGCTCGCGCTCCTGATCAGATAGATTCTTCGGCAACTGCACCTGAATCCGCACGAACAGATCACCGTGTTGTTTCGGATCACGCAGATTGGGCATGCCCTGGCCCTTTAGCCGGATGGTCTGTCCATTCTGCGTTTCAGGCGGGACTCTGAGCATGATGTTTGTGCCCTTCAAGGTAGGCACCTTCACCTCACCACCGAGCACTGCCGTGAACAGGTCCACGGGCACATCGACGTGGAGATCGTCGTCACGCCGTTCGAAGGTAGCATGCGGCAGGACCTCGATGTTCAGGTAGAGGTCGCCGGCAGAGCCGCCGCCCATCCCGGGCGCCCCCTCGCCGGTCATTTTGACCTTGGACCCGGTCCTAACGCCGGCCGGTATCTTAACCTCGAGCATCCGGCCATCTTTCTGCAGCCGCCGTGTCGTCCCATGATATGCCTCTTCGAGGGTAATCTCCACCGGCTGCTCTATATCCTGGCCGGTCCGCGTCCGGACGCCGGTCCGAGTGCGCGTTCCGAAACCCGGCTACCCGCGAATCCCACCAAATAGACCATGGAAGAAATCCGAGAAGCCTCCCAGGCCACTCAGGATCTCCTCCATCTCCTCTGGTGTCGCATAACGGACGCCGCCGCCCCCCCACCGGCTCCAATCGAAGTCCTGTGGTCGGCCACCCGCGCGCTGCCACTGCTGCCATTCGCTACCAAACTGATCGTACTTTTTACGCTTTTCGGGGTCGCTGAGGACCTCATACGCCTCGTTAATTTCCTTAAACTTCGCCTCAGCCTGCTTATCCCCGGGATTCACGTCGGGGTGATACTTGCGTGCCAGCTTGCGGTACGCTTGCTTGATCTCTTTCTCGGTTGCCTTCTTATCGACGCCGAGAGTTTTGTAATAGTCCTTATAGTCCATCGTGTCCCTGGCCGCTTCGACTCAGTAGGCTGGGGTTCCACTCGCAACGGGTCACGGACCCGTCGCAGGGCCGGTTATGGACCGGCCTGGAGCACAGAATTTGTACCTGCTGAAATCATTTCGCCACCCGCACTTTTGCTGGCCTCAGCAGTTGGTCTCCGTAAAGGTAGCCCCGTTGGACTTCCTCGACCACGGTTCCCTCGGTCGCATCGCTTTCTACAATATCGACAGCCTCGTGAAAACGTGGATCGAACGGCTGGCCGAGCGGTTGCATTGGTTTGACACCCTCATCCGCCATCACACGTTGAAGATCGCGATAGGTCAATTCGATGCCCTGGCGCAGGCCGTCCCGACCATCCGGGCCAACGTCGGCGTGGGCTAACGCCAGTTCCAGATTATCGGCCACGGACAGGAACCGGCGCAGGAATTCACGCCTGGCATTGTCTAGCCGCTGCTCGTAGGTCCGCTCCACCCGCTTGCGTACGTTTTCTAATTCGGCCACGGCACGTAAATACTTGTCGTGGCTTTCGTCGGCCTGACGCCGGGCGGCGATCAGCTCTTTTTCAAACTCAGCGATCACTTCGGCGCTCACGGCTGGTGGCTTTTCCTGCACAGGCTTCTCCTCCGTTGTCTCGATAACCCCTTCCGTTCGCGCGCTGCGGACTGAAATACGTTTTGGCTCCATAGATTAGCTCCACAGTTCCGGCGGCAGTTGAACTGCCGCCGGAACTGCATGTTGTCTACGCCTCGCGGAACTCGCCTTCGACGACATCCTCGCCCCGGCCGTCCCCACCTGGCTGTCCCTGCTGCGTCTGGTACAGTTGCTGGCCCAGCGCATAGCTGGCCTGCTGCAACGTCTCCACGGCGTTGCGAATGCGCTGCGCGTCATTACCCTGCATTGCATCCTTGACGGCCCTGACCTGGTTCTCGATCCGGGCGCGATCGCTTGCCGGGACGCGGTCGCCCAGCTCCCGCAGCGTCTTCTCTACGGTGTAGACCAGTGAATCGGCCTGGTTGCGGGCCTCGATGAGCTCGCGTTGGCGCCGATCCTCGTCAGCATGACGCTGCGCCTCCTGCACCATCCGCTCGACGTCGGCCTTGGACAGGTTGGTAGATGCGGTAATCGTGATCTTCTGCTCCCTACCTGTCGCCTTGTCCTGGGCGCTCACGTTCAGAATACCGTTTGCGTCGATATCGAACGTCACCTCGATCTGTGGCATACCACGCGGCGCTGGTGGGATGCCCTCCAGCCGGAAGCGACCCAGGGTCATGTTGTCGCGCGCCATCGGGCGCTCGCCCTGTAACACGTGGATGTCCACGGCAGTCTGGCCGTCCTCGGCCGTCGAGAAAATCTCGCTCTTCCGGGTTGGGATGGTGGTGTTGCGCGGGATGAGCGTCGTCATCACGCTACCCAACGTCTCCACGCCCAGGCTCAGCGGCGTCACGTCCAGCAGCAGCACGTCCTTCACTTCGCCGCCCAGCACGCCGGCCTGGATGGCCGCGCCGACAGCCACCACCTCGTCCGGGTTGACGCCCTTGTGTGGTTCCTTGCCACCCGTCAGCTTGCGGACCAGGTCCTGCACCATTGGCATGCGAGTCGCGCCACCCACGAGCACCACCTCGTCCAGGTCGGATGCCTTGAGGTTAGCATCCCGCAACGCCTGGTTAAAGGGACCCACGCAGCGCTGGAGCAGGTCTTCGGTCAACTGCTCGAATTTAGCCCGGGTCAGGGTCATCTGCAAGTGCTTCGGACCCGTGGCGTCGGCGGTGATGAAGGGCAGGTTGATCTCGGTCTGCATCACGCTGGAGAGCTCGATCTTCGCCTTCTCCGCTGCCTCCTTCAGCCGCTGGAGCGCCTGGCGGTCATTTCTCAGATCAATCCCTTGCTCGCGCTTGAATTCGTCGGCGACCCAGTTGACGATGCGTTGATCCCAGTCGTCGCCACCCAGGTGAGTGTCACCGCTGGTCGCCTTCACCTCGACGACGCCCTCACCAACTTCCAGGATGGAAACGTCGAACGTGCCGCCGCCCAGATCAAACACCAGGATGGTCTCATTTTCTTTCTTGTCCAGGCCATAAGCCAGGGCCGCGGCCGTTGGCTCGTTGATGATCCGCAGCACCTCCAGCCCGGCGATTTTGCCGGCGACCTAGGTTGCCTGTCGTTGCGAGTCGTTGAAGTAGGCCGGGACGGTGATCACCGCCTGGGTGATCTTCTCGCCCAGGAACGCCTCGGCGTCGGTTTTCATTTTCTGTAGAATCATCGCCGAGATTTCCTGGGGCGTGTACGTCTTGCCGGTGATTGGAATCTGCACCCGCGCGTCGCCCGCCGGGCCTGGCACAACCTTGTAAGGGACGATCTTACGCTCGGACTCCACCTCGTCGTTGCGGCGGCCCATAAAGCGCTTGATGGAGAACACCGTGTTCTCCGGGTTGACAATGGCCTGGCGCTTAGCTGTCTGGCCCACGAGGCGCTCGCCGTTCTTGGTAAACCCGACCACCGAGGGGGTGATGCGCCCGCCTTCGGCATTGGAAATCACGGTCGGGTCACCGGCTTCCATGACGGCAATCACGGAGTTCGTCGTTCCCAGGTCTATTCCTACTATCTTACCCATCTCTTATCCTCCTGTCAAGAAAACATCAGCTTGGGAATATTATAAACCTTGAGTATAGTACTGTCAAGATAGTTGAGTGTTAGAAGTTTATTAGAAATTGGCGGAGGGATGGAGGAACTCGGGGTGTAGTTTGGCGCTGGCGTGCAACGTAGCCGATGCGCTGCAGCGTCATCGGTGGCTGCTGGAACGTGGCTAGCGTTGTAAGGATAGCTGCACCGGTGGGCGTGACCAGTTCGACGCCGTTGCCCCAGGGCCGGGTCGGTGCGCCGGCTTGCGCCAGGA
>JBBITV010000310.1:0-5137 GCA_037440585.1 Chloroflexota bacterium | reverse complement strand
GATGTCACCGTGAGCGCGAGCGATCTGGAGCAGTCGGCGGCAGGTGCGCCAGGCAGCCCAGCGCGTGCTCGTAAAGTATCGACGCCGTGCCATAGGCAAAGACCAGGACCGCAGCGGCGGCGGCCTGCTGGCTCCACTCAAGAGCCTGATCCCAGACCTGGCCCTGGTAGGCATGATAAGCCAGGCGCTCGACCAGGGTATTGCGCATCGCGCCCGCAGACTCGATGGACGGTCGGAGAAAATCCACCACCCGGCGATGGAAAACACGCTGTCGCGCGTTGCTCAGCTCTTCATAGACCACCTGGCGAATCTTGTCGTGACCAAAAACGTACTCCGGAGCCTGGCTTTCGCCGCCCGCGCTGCCCGGCGCAACAGGCGCCAACCGGCCTGCCACGTCCTGCACCTGTGCGCGTCGCACTGGCGAACCGGCATATTCATACACGATCTGTGCCTTCAGTAACGCTTCCAGAGCATCCAGCGCGGTATCTTCCGACTGGCCGCTGACGGCCCGTGTTTCCTCAAAGTCAAAGCCTCGCCTGAAAATCGAGGCGGCATTCAGGAACTCGCGGCTGTGCGGCTCCAAACGCGCCAGGCGTGCTTGAATCACCGCCTGCACCGAATCAGGCAGCACCAGCTTGCTGAGATCTGCGCCACCCGAGCCGGTTTGTAGGGCACCACTCTCGATCAAGGAGCGAACGGTTTCGACTGCAAAGAGCGGGTTGCCCTCTGTCTCCCGATACAGCCGTTCGCCCAGGTAATCGATGCCCTCCCGAGCCATCTCGCGCAAAAGAGAAATGGTGTCCGCAGTCGAAAGAGATTCGCTTGATGTTCCCGCACGCAGACGCGGCCAGCGTAGCCAGACCCAGCGTGACAGGGCCACGGTTGCATCAGATGTGAGCCGCCCGAGACTCAGCCAGGCCAGGCGCTCCTCGCGTTCGAGTGTCCGCAGCAGGCCCGTGAGATCTTCCCGAGCATCCTCAGCGCGCAGGGTTATCAGGAACAAAATCGGGCGCGCGGCCTCGTGACGCACCAAATAGGCGAGTAACTGAAGCGTTCCTTCGTCCGCCCAGTGTAGATCTTCCAGAACCACAAGCAGGGGCATACACAGTGCCGCCATAAAGCGAGCTATACCCTCGAACAGGCGCCGCTGCTCGTGCTGAGGATCCAGGCGCAGCGGTGTCGGCAAACTGGGGCGATAGGTTGCCAGATCGGGCAGAAGCCGGTTGACCTCGGCGAGCCAGACGTCCGGAACGCCCAGCAAGTCATAGTCAAGATAGGGCAGAATCGGCTCGAGGGCTTCGATAAACGGATGATAGGCCAGACCCTGCTCAGCCTCATGGCTGTGGCCGACCAGGATCGTCCAGCGACCGGCCTCCTTGACCGCATTGGCAACGGGAGAAGAGGATACCGTGCGCCCCTTCAATCTATTCAGGACCTTCGGCCCTGAGGGCCTCAGCTCGAAGGCTTGCCCTGGGTACAGCGAAGAGGCGTGTTCCTCTCGACCAGCGGCCGTGCTGCCCGCCGGGGTGTCTGTGATCCGCCATAATAGCTCTTCCACCAGGCGTGACTTCCCAATGCCAGCCTCGCCCTGAATGGCGACCAGGCGTCCCTGCCCGCTCTGGGCTGTCGTCGTCAGATGTCGAAGAAGTGCGGTGAGCTCCGGCTGCCGCCCGACGAGCGGGATAACTGGCCTCGGCCGCCGGATGGCAGGCGGGGGAACGGGAACTGGAGGGGGCGGGGTCGCCACACCCACCTTCGCCAGGGGACGCGAGAGGCGACCCTGGAGAATTGCTTCGTACAAAGCCGAAGTTTCCGGGTCCGGCTCGGCACCCAGTTCCTCGCGCATAACGCCAACGCATACGCGATATTGTGCCAGCGCCGCAGCGCGATCCCCCGCCTGATAGCGGAGGTTCATCACGGCGCGATGAAAGCGCTCCTGCAACGGGTCAACGGCCAGAGCTTTCTGGGCGTAGACGATGGCGCGCGGGAAGTCGCCGGCTGCCTGGAACCCCTGGACGAGCCGCCAGAGTAGACCCAGCCAACGCTGTTGCCAGTGCTCACGCTGCAGGCGTAGCCATTCCTCATAGCTCGCGCTATCGCGGACAGCAAAGCCCTCCAGAAACGAGCCCCGCCATAGGTCCGCGATCTCTTCCAATGCACGCAAAGCGTGCCGGTCGCCGGTTTGTGCCGACTGACCGGCAGATCCGCCTTCGCCAGCCGTTTTCAGCTCGCGCGCGACGAGAGCGGTATCGACCCAGACGTCAGGCGACGTCTGCCAGGCAAGCGTATCTCCGTCGGCAACCAGGGGGAACACCGGCAAGGTCTGGCGCAGGCGCGTGAGAACGGTGCTCAAGCTATTACGCCCTTCACGCTCCGAACTTTCTTCCCACAGCAGAGCAATCACGTGGGAACGTGAGAAGGGCCGGTCACCTTCAGCCGCCAGATAATAGAGAAGTGCCTGTGCCTTCTGAGAGGGGAGGTGAACTTCGCGATCACCCGCAAGGATATTTGGCGGCCCCAGCAATCTTAGTTTCAGCATCGATTCTCCCCCTTCTTCGATTTGCCAACTTGGATCTTTGAACTACCGTGTGGGATATGGGTGGGAGACCTGGCCGATGCAACATCGGGCTCGCCTGAATTATAAAGATATTTTCGTGTTTCGCAAATATAAGTGAGTTCCCACGAGCTACGGTGCTGCGAAGTACACCGCCTCCGGGTGATGAACCACCATCGCCGCTGTGCTCTGCTCCGGCACAAGTTGGTAGGCACTAGTCAGTTCCATCTTGAGCACTTCGCGGGCCGGCAACAGGTCGAACACCTTCACGTGGTCCGCCAGGTCCGGGCAGGCCGGATAGCCCCACGAATAGCGCAACCCTTGCTTCTCCGCCAGGCCCAGCTCGCGACGGATGTGGCGATTCACGTACTCGGCCGTCGCTTCTGCCGCCTCGACCGAGAGGCCGTGCAGATAGAATCCCTCGGAATACTCGCCCTGGTGCTGAAGTTCCTCGCTGAGCCGGTCCGCCTCGTCGCCAACAGTGACGACCTGGAAAGCAACCACGTCGATCTTGCCCGAATCCACGTCGGCGAAGTAGTCCGCCAGGCAGAGGCGCAGGCGGTCTGCCTGGCGGGGGAACTCAAACCGCGCTATCTCTCTCAATGACCAATGACCAATGGCCTGCCGTGAGCCAGGCGAAGGGACCAAATTCCAACTGTCTTTTTGGTCATTGGTCATTGGGATTTGGTCATTGACCAGTGGCGAGGGGTCGTAGACGATGAGGGTGTTGCCCTGGGACTGGCACGGCCAGTAGCCGTAGACGGCGTGGGGCCGGATGGTCCGCCGAATGCGGGCCTCGCGCATCATCCGCTCCAGGCGCGGGTTGAACTCTTTCTCAACTAGCTCTTCCCAACTCTGGCCGCGCTGGCCCCGCGCGCCCCAGGCCACGCGGAATAGCTCGCGCAGGTCCAGGCAGGCGAACACACGGTCCAGCGGGATATTGGGGATCTCGGCCCAACCCCAGAAAGGCGGCCTGGGGATGGGTACGTTCCGGCTGACATCGGACCGCACGACGGTGGGTCCAGTCGCCCTGCCCTCGCCTCGCTCCAGCCGCGCACCTCGACCTGCGTACAGGTATTCGTCCTCCAACGCTTCACACTTGATTTGCTCGATAAACGCGTCGCGCCGCGCCGGGTTGGTCAGTTTGTCGACCGTTTCCAGGCCCTCAAAGGCGTCGTTGCAGTAGAAAACGCCCGGGCCGTACATGGTCCCGTTGTCGTCCACGAACAGGGCGCGGCGCCCGAAACGGCGGTTGATGGCGGCGCCACCGATGAGCACGGGGAAATTCAGCCCCCGGTGATGCAGCTCCTTGACACACGCCGGCATCTGCCTGGACGTGGACACGAGGAGCGCGCTCAACCCGATGGCGTCTGCCTGAACCTCGACGGCCTTCTCGATGATGACATTGATCGGCACCTGCTTGCCCAGGTCGTAGACCGTATAGCCGTTGTTGCTCAGGATGGTATGAACCAGGTTCTTGCCGATGTCGTGCACGTCGCCATAGACCGTCGCCAGGACAACCTTGCCGCGCGTAACGCCTTCCTTGCGCTCCAGGAACTGCTCCAGGTGCGCTACCGCCTTCTTCATCACCTCGGCGGACTGGAGCACAAACGGCAGGATCAACTCTCCTGCGCCAAACTTATCGCCGACCTCTTTCATGGCAGACAACAATACGTTGTTCAGCACCCACACCGGATCGTGCCTTGTCAACGCCTCGTCAATCAACGCCTCTATTTGTTCTCTCTTGCGATGGACAATCTGCCAATGAATTCTTTCTTCAGCGGTCATTCCCGCCGTTGGGTCGCCCTTCCCTTCCGTTCCCTCCATTCCATCCGTTCCCAACGCCTCAAAATGCGCAATATACCTGGCCAGCGCATCCTCCCGCCGGTCGAAGATGAGGTCCTCGGCCAACGCCCGCTGCCCGGTGTCAATCTCGGCATAGGGGGTGATGTGCGCCGGGTTGACGATGGCCATGTCAAGCCCGGCCTGGACGCAGTGGTAGAGAAACACGGAGTTGAGCACGGCGCGGGCACGAGGTAACAACCCAAAGGATACGTTGCTGACACCCAGGCTGGTAAACACCCCCGGCAATTCGCCCTTGATAAGCCGGATACCTTCAATCGTCTCCATCGCCGAGCGCCTGAACTCCACGTCGCCCGTCGCCAGGGTGAAGGTCAGGGCATCGAAGATCAGGTCCGAAGGAGCCAGGCCATACTCAGCGGTGACGATGTCATAGATGCGCCGGGCGATCTCGAGCTTGCGCGCGGCCGTCTTGGCCATGCCCTGTTCATCGATAGTCAGGACAATAACGGCCGCGCCATGGACCTTGACCAGCGGCACGATGGCGTCGATACGCTCACGGCCGCGCTCCATGTTGATAGAGTTGATGATCGCCCGGCCGGGGGTAGCTTTCAGCGCCGCCTCGATCACGTCGCGCTCGGTCGAGTCGATGACCAGTGGCGTCTCGACGGCGGCGCTGAGCAGGTGCACCAGCTTGTGCATCTGCTCGGCTTCATCCTGCCGCTCGGTGAGGGCGACACACACGTCCAGGGCATGTGCCCCGCCCTCTACCTGCTCCCGCGC